>NZ_JBTHHU010000011.1:0-225783 GCF_059089585.1 Streptomyces sp. SX-6
TAATTTTCGTGCCCGCGCCGGATTTCGCGCTTGCGCTGAAATCCGGCGCGAGCCCGGCCCGGCACTCTCCAGCCCGTCCGGCGTTTGAGGACCAACGCGGCGAAGCCGCGTTGCGGGGGCCAGGGGGCTTGCCCCCGGACACCGCACGAAGCGCGGTTCGGGGTCCGGGGGCAAGCCCCGGGAGACGGCGAGAGGGTGGGGCCGGGGCAGAACCCCCTACCCCCGCCGCCGCCTTAGCACCACCCACCCCACCAGGAGCAGCGCCACCCACACCCCCATCACGTACAGCGCGACCCGCGTATCCGCACTCCAGGCAATCAGCACCGTCACAAACGCGAAGAACCCCAGCGCGATCACATTCGTCCAAGGCGCCCCCGGCAGCCGGTACCCCGACGCCTCCGTACGCCCCGCGGCAACCTCACGCCGGTACCGCAGGTGCGTCACCAGGATCACGCTCCACACCAGAATCGCGCCGCCCGTCGACACGGCCGTGATGTACGCGAACGCATGCTTCGGATCAATGGCGTTGACCAGCACGCCCAGGCTCATGACCACCGCCGAGACGCCGAGCGCCAGCGCCGGCACCCCCCGCCCGGTCAGCCGGGCGAGCACCTTCGGCGCATGCCCGTTGAGCGAGGCCGTGCGCAGCATCCTCGCCGTCGAGTACAGCCCACCCGCGTTGCACGCGGAAAGCGCGGACGTGAGCACGATGAAGTTGACGATCCCGGCCGCGCCCGGAATGCCGATCTTCTGGAAGGCCGTGACGAACGGGCTGTCCCCCGAGCTGAACACGTTCCAGCTCACCACCGACAGGATCACCAGCAACGTGCCGATGTAGAACAGGCCGAAGCGCAGCGGCAGGCTGTTGATCGCCCGGGGAATGTTCCGCTTCGGGTCCTCGGCCTCGCCCGCCGTGACACCGACGAGTTCCACACCCAGATACGCGAACAGCACGATCTGGAGCGTCATCAGAGAGTCGTGCACACCGTTCGGCATGACGCCGCCGTCCGCCCACAGGTGCCGCACGGAGGCCGTGTCCCCGACGTTGCCGAACCCGATGATCAGCACCCCGAGCCCGACCAGAATCATTGCGACGATCGCCACGACCTTGATCAGCGCGAACCAGAACTCGAGCTCGCCGAACGCCTTCACCGAGATCAGGTTGACCGCCGACAGCACCACCAGCGACGCCAGCGCCGTCTGCCACTGCGGAACACCGGGGAACCAGTACTGCACATACTTCCCGGCCGCCGTGATCTCGGCCATGCCGGTGGTGACCCACATGATCCAGTACGTCCAGGCGGTGGCATAGCCCCAGAACGGGCCCAGGAACTCCCGCGCGTACTCGGCGAAGCTCCCCGACACCGGCCGGTGCGTGAGCAGTTCGCCCAGGGCACGCATGACGCAGAAGAGCACGACACCCGCGATGGCGTACCAGAGGATGAGGCTGGGCCCCGCCTGGGATATCGCGGTACCGGCGCCGAGGAACAGCCCGGTGCCGATCGTGCCGCCGATGGCGAGCATCTGGATCTGCCGGGTGCCGAGGCCGCGTTTGTAGCCTTCGGCACCCTCGGTCCCTTCGGACGTGGGTGTGATCTCGTCTGACGTTACGGGTGGTTGCATAACCGGAACCTAGATCGACTGGAAACCGGTTACCAGCCTTTTCCGCAACCGAAGATCACCAGTGCGCGGGGTGCGCGAGCCCCTCCGGCAGGGTCGTCGCCGCGTCGCCTCGCGCGGCGTTGAGCTGGGCCTGGGTGAGGAAGATGCTGCCCGTGAGGTCGGCACCGCTCAGGTCCGCGTCCCGGAGATCCGCGCCTATGAGATCGGCCTGCCGAAGATCCGCGCCCTTGAGGTCGGCCGCTATGAGACACGCCCCGCGCAGATTGGCGCCCCGCAGGTTCGCCCCCTTCAGCCGGGCGCCGATGAGGTCGGCGCCGCGGTGGTTCTTCTTGCGGCCCGGGACCCCGGCCCGGACGAGCTCGCTGGTGCGCAGCAGCAGGGCGTTGACGTCGGCGCGCAGCGCACCGATGTCCAGCCCGGCCACCTCCTCGGCACCGCCGCGCGTGAGGCCGTCGATCCGGTCGAGTTCCCGGCGGAGGTCACCGTGCACGGGCCGGGCCGGGGCCAGCTCCAGCGCCTCGGTCAGGTACCAGAGCAGCTCGTGGAGGTGCCGCATCACGGGGAACACCTCGAACATCCGCCGCGCGGTGCCGGGGTCCTGCCGCCAGTCCCGCCCGCCGAAGGTGACCTGTGACACCTTCTGCCCGGCGCCGAAGCAGTCGAAGACCGTACAGCCCGAGAAGCCCTTGTCGCGCAGCTTCGCGTGAATGCCGCAGCGGAAGTCGGCCTGGAGGTTCGCGCACGGCTTCCCGGCGTCCTTGTTCACGGCGAAGTCCGACGACTTGGCGAAGGGCAGTGCGACACAGCACAGGCCGAAGCAGCTCGCGCAGTCGGCCCGCAGGTCGGAACGGTGGTGGCTCTGGGACAACGTGGTGATCTCCTGCCTGGGATGACGTTCCATTGTCGCCGATACGGCTGCCGGTGCGGTTACGGTCGCGTCATGAGACTCAGGCCGGCAGACGCCCGGGCCCGCTTCGCCGCCGCGCCGGTCGCCCGGCTGGCCACCGCCGACGCGGCGGGCATCCCGCATCTCGTGCCCGTCACCTTCGCGGTGAGCGGCGACACCCTGTACTTCGCGATCGACCACAAGCCCAAGAGCACCCAGGACCTGCGCCGCCTGCGGAACATCCGGCAGAACCCCCGCGTCGCCGTCCTCGTCGACCACTACGCCGACGACTGGGACACCGTGTGGTGGGCCCGGGCGGACGGATCCGCCGAGATCCTCTCGGACCCGGCACAGCGCCACGAGCCCGTCCGGCTGCTGCGGCAGAAGTACGGCCCGTACGAGGCCCGCCCGCCGGAGGGGCCGGTCGTCGCCGTCCACGTGGAGCGCTGGAGCGGCTGGGCGTACACGAGCTGAGCACACCGGCTGCTTGAATTCACCCATGCACGTGATGTTCGTCGGCGACTCCATGACCATCGGCAGCGCCGGTGACCTCACCTGGCGCTACCGCATGTGGCAGCACCTCTGTACGTCCTACGGCGGCCCGTTCCGCATCGTCGGCCCGCGCCGCGAGCTGTACGACCCGTCGGCCGACGCGGCCGTGTCGCTCGACTACGGCGCCCCCGGCTTCCCCGAGAAGGCCCGCGCCCACCTCGCCGGGTGGGGCGAGGGGTGGCAGCACATGGCCCCGGTCATCGGCGAGGCCGTCCGCGCACACCGGGCCGACACGCTGCTCGTCTCCCTCGGCCTCATCGACCTCGGCTTCTACACCGACGCCGAGCAGACCGTCGCCAACGTCCACCGCTTCGTCGAAGAGGCCCGTACCGCGAATCCCGCCGTACGGGCCGTGCTGCTCCCGGTCATCCACAACACCCGCGCCCACTACGAGCCGGAGTTCGCCGCGGAGTGCGACCGCTTCAACGAGCTGCTCGCCAAGGCGGTCGCGGACCTCGACGCACCGGGCTCGCCGATCCTGCTCGCCTCGGTGCCGCCCGGCTGGGACACGGACCTCGACACGTACGACGGCACACACCCCAACGCCCGCGGCGAACACCGCATCGCCGCGGCGTTCGCCGACGCGATGCACCAGGCGTGGGAGGTGGGCGGCCCGTACCGCCCCGTGCCCTGACCGCCGTGCGTATCGTTGTACTGCGCGGCTGCCCGCGACCACGCGGCAGCGGGGAGGAGCGCCAACGATGACCGCGGTACTGCCCGACAGGATCGAGATGGCCGACACCAGCAACAAGCGGCAACTGGACATGTTGTTCGACTCGCTGTGCGTCCCCGAGGGATACAAGATCGACATCATCGGGGGAGACGTCTTCATGTCGCCGCAGCGGAAGGTCCACTGGGACATCATCTTTGACGTTCTCCAGCAGCTGAGCGCCAAGCACCCCAGGAAGGTTCTCGCCTCTGACGTACGCATCGACTTCCCCGGGGATCGCAACGGCTTGTGCCCCGATGTCCTGAAGCTCAGCGACGAAGCGGTCGTGAACGAAGAGGGGGCCCCGCGGCACGAGGACATCGAGTTCATCGCCGAGGTGATCTCCAAGGGCACCGCCGCCAACGACTACGGCCCCAAGAAGGACATCTACGCCGCCGCCGGGGTGCCCGCCTATCTGATCGCCGACCCTTACACCGGGCGCTGCCGCCTCTACACCCAGCCCAAGGACGGCGAGTACCTCGCCGAGCTGACCGTCGCCTTCGGGGAGCCCGTCGATCTGACGGACACCCCCGCCGGCATCACCCTCACCACGGACGAGTTCCCCCGGAGCTGATACTCACCAGGCGAACGCCTCAGGCGAGGGACCGGGGCCAGGGAAGACCTCGTCGAGGGAGGCCAGCAGCTCCTCGCTCAGCTTCAGCTCCACCGCCCGGAGCGCGCTCTCCAGCTGCTCCAGGGTGCGCGGGCCGACGATCGGGCCGGTGACGGCGGGGCGGCTCAGCAGCCACGCCAGCGCCACCTCGCCGGGGGCGAGGCCGTGCTTGTCGAGCAAGTCCTCGTAGGCCTGGACCTGTTCACGGACCTTGGTGTTCGCCAGGGCGTCCGCCGACCGGCCGGAGGCGGCGCGGGCGCTGCCGCCCTCCTTCTCCTTGCGGAGGACGCCGCCGAGCAGTCCGCCGTGCAGCGGCGACCAGGGGATGACCCCCAGCCCGTACGCCTCGGCGGCCGGGACGACCTCCATCTCGGCGCGCCGCTCGGCGAGGTTGTAGAGGCACTGCTCGCTGACCAGGCCCAGGGTGCCGCGCCGCCGCGCGGCCTCGTTGGCCTGCGCGATGTGCCAGCCGGCGTGGTTGGACGAACCCGCGTAGAGGATCTTGCCCTGCTGGACCAGGACGTCGATGGCCTGCCAGATCTCGTCCCACGGGGTCTGCCGGTCCACGTGGTGGAACTGGTACAGGTCGATGTGGTCGGTCCCCAGCCGCTTCAGGCTGCCCTCGACCGCGCGGCGGATGTTGACGGCGGACAGCCGGTCGTGGTTGGGCCAGAAGGCGCCGTCCGGGCCCATGTTGCCGAACACCTTGGTGGCGATGACGACCTTGTCCCGGCGGCCGCCGCCCTTGGCGAGCCAGCTGCCGATGATCTCCTCGGTGCGGCCCTTGTTGTCGGCCCAGCCGTAGACGTTGGCGGTGTCGACAAAGTTCACGCCCGCGTCGAGCGCGGCGTCCATGATGGCGTGGCTGCCGGCCTCATCGGTCTGCGGACCGAAGTTCATGGTGCCGAGCACCAGACGGCTGACCTTGAGTCCTGTGCGTCCAAGCTGCGTGTACTCCATGCCGCCCTAGCCAACTGCTTCGAGCGGGCTCGAGGCAAGAACGCCTCGCCCCCGTACGGGCGTCACTTCACCGCGGCCACCACGGCGACGACGACGAGCATCAGGGCGAGCGCCCCGGTCATGATCCGGTTCCTGGTCTTCGGGTCCACCCCCCGAGCGTAACCGCCCGGCTCAGCGCCCCAGGTCCCAGGCCCGGACGGTCTCGTACCGGGGCCGCTCGCCGGGGTGGCCGGAGCCGGGCAGCCTGCTCCGCACCAGCTCGAGGCGGTCGGCCGTCCACGGCGTGCCCGCGAACTCCGCGAGCGCCTCCGCGTACGGGCGCAGGCTCACGCGCCCGCCCCCGCGGGCCAGCGTGAGGTGCGCGTGGAAGGCGCGCGACTCGTCCACCGGCACCCCGGCCCGGCGGGCCCCGGCGGCGCAGGAGCGGGCGAGGGCGCGCAGGGTCTCCAGGTCCCCTTCGGCCCCGGCCCACAGGGTGCGGTCACCGAACCGGCCGCCCCCCGACAGGCGGATCTCGTGCGGCGGGTGACGGTGCGCGGCACGGCCGAGACGCTCGGTGAGACCGGGCAGCAGCGCCTCGTCCACCTCGCCGAGGAAGGCGAGGGTGAAGTGCCAGGTCGCCGGGTCGGTCCAGCGGAGCCGGTCCGCGTACGGCAGAACGCGCAACCGCTCGGCGGCGCGCGCGAGTTCGTCCAGCTCCGGTGAGGGCGGGGTCACTGCGACGAAGAGGCGCATGCCACTAGTGTCGCGCGGATGGGCACCGACATCACGCGCATCAGGAAGGGCGGGGACGCCCCGCTGGTGGACTACTACCGGGGCCAGGGGTTCCGGCCCACGGAGCGGGTGCTGGTGCGGGGCGAGACGCCGGTACAGGTGCTCGAGCGGCGGGTGTGACCGTCAGTCGGAGGCGTCGGTGGCGGACTCGGAGGCATCGGTGGCCTTGCGCCGCTTCCGGCTCCACACGGCGGTGACCCCGGCACCGGCGAACATGAGCCCGGCCGCGCCGAGACCGGCGATCTCCCAGGGGCGGTTGTCGTACGTGACGGGCTCGCCGGCCACCGTTACCTGCTGGGTCGCGATCTGCTTCCCGTCGCGGCCGACCACCTTCATCTCGTACCGCCCCACCGGTATGTCGTCCCGTATCCCGGCGTGCCCCCCGTAGAACGTGCCCGCGTCATCACGCTTGCAGCCCGGCGCCTCCGCGTCCCGCTTGATGGTCAACGGGTGCCTGAACACCGGCGACTTGACGGTCAGCGACTTCTCCCCCTCCACCGACTGGATCAAGGAGAGGAAGACCTGGGCCTTGCCGCCCGGCCGGACGGCCTCGGGGCTGTCGCTGCAAAGGTCCGCACCCTTCTTCGGGTGGATGACGAACCGGTCCACCGTGGGCGTCCCCTTGGCGACGATGACGAGGCGCGTCGTGGCGATGGTGCGCCCCTGGCCCGTCGTCGCGGTCACGGGATACGTCCCCGCGGATATGTTGCTGCGGATCCCGTGGTGCGTCCCCGGCTTGTTCGTCTGAACGAACTGGGTCGCCCCCTTCTTCTCGGGCGTGAGCGGAATCGGCTCGAGCAGGGCCGGCGAGGTGACGATCACCTTGTCCGTCCCGCGGGGGACGTCGAACGCGTTGAACGAGACGTCTCCACCCACCTCGACCTTGGAGAGGGCACTGAAGTACTCCAGGCGCGGAGCACCGGCCTTCGCGGCGACCGCCGGTGTCGCCGTGAGCGCCAGGCCGGCCAGTGCCGTGACCAGGCAGGCGGACGCTGCCCTGCGCATAGCGTTCTCCTCCGTATCGGGACATCAACGCCGTGATCATGCCATGCCCCGCGCGCCCGTCACGCATGCGCAGGGAGTCATGCGTGACGGGTGCGGCGTCATGCCTTGGGCACGAGATTCACCTCGGTGCCGAGACGGCTGGCGCCGGTGTCGACGTACATGCTGGTCTCGCCGTCGGACCAGCGGACGAGGAGGTCGTCGGTACGGCCGTTGGCGGTGAAGTTGCCGGTGGTCATGACCGTGTTGTGGGTCCACGTCGCATTGGCGTTCTGGATCCGGGCCTCGTTGCCGAGGGCGGACGTGGTGGTACCGACGTAATTGTCGAGCTCGCCATCCGACCACTGGACCATCAGGTCCCATTTCTGGTTGCCGGAGAACTCACCGCTGGTGAGCAGTGTGGCGTGTTCCCAGGTCTTGTTGGATGACTTGAGCTTGTGCTCCTCTGCGAACTTCTTCTCGGCACCGACGTTCGTGTAGAGGGTGAGCTCGCCATCCGACCAGCGAACCATCAGGTCGGTTACGTACTTGGAGCCGTTGAACCGGCCTGCGGCGATCTGGGTGGCGTGCTTCCAGGTCTCGGCCTTCTTCTTGTCCTTGTGCTTGTCGACCATCGTGATGCCCTCCCACTTCAGGCCCCTGGAGCCGACGTCGCCGTAGAGCGAGACCTCGCCGTCCGACCAGCGAACCATCAGGTCGAACTGGGATGAGCCGGTGAAGTCGCCCGCGGTGATGGTCTCCGCGTGCGACCAGATGGACCCCTTGGCCACCAGCTGCCGCTCACCAGTGAAGTGACCCTTGCCATCGCTGTAGTACATGGTGACTTCGCCGTCGGTCCACACCACGATCATGTCGCTGTGCCCATTGCCGTTGAAGTCACCGGAGGCCATCAGCTTGGCGTGCTGCCAGGTCTCGCCACCGCCCAGGGAGTAGGGAAGCGAGGGCTGCTTGTAGGGATCGGGACGCTTCACCGGCCTGTTGTTCTTGGCGTCGTCGTACAGCCGGAAGAACTGGTCGCCATGCACGGGGCTGTAGGTCAGCCAGTCGACATTGGCGTCGTTGCCGCCGCCGTGGTACCCGCCGACGTTTCCGATGATCGTGCCCGTCCCGGCACTCCAGTCGACCTTCGAGAACCACGGACCGCCCGAAACCCCGCCGTACATGCCGTTGCACAGGGCCTGGATCTGGTAGAAGCGGGGCAGAGCCCACGTCTGGGTGGGACAACGGACGGCATGGTCAGCGGGGTCGTACTCTGCCTTGGGGTAACCGACCATCGTGACGTTGTTGTTGAAACTCGGGGTGCGGACCAGCTTGTTGGCACCCACCACGTCCTGCACCTTCCTGCTGCTCGGCGAAGTCGCAAGATGGGCGAACGCGAAGTCGAGGTCGGAACTCGGATTCTTGTTGCTGTGCTCGCCGTACCGGGGGTCGAAGAACCATTTGTCGACTCGATAGAATCCGTACGTCTGCTTCTCCAGCTTGTACTCCGTGCGATACCAGGGCACGAAGACGGCTTTGCCACCAGTGCAGTGCGCAGCGGTGAGGATCAGGCTGCGGCCCGGGCTCTCCACGACGCTGGCCGAGCATTTATGGGCCCGCATCTTGCCGGTGGTCGGCTCCTTGTCGTACGCGAAGATGACGCCGACGGACTTGAGACCGAGGATCTTCTCGGCGGTCGGCATACCGGCCACTGCCCCCGTGGACCCGGGAACGGCTTGCCGGGCCTTGGCGGGAGGCAGAGCGGGGTCGGTTGCCGAGGCCATGCGCTTGGGTGTCCAGAACCGGATGGCGTCCGCGTCGGTCCAGCCACCGCCGTCGGCGTCCGCCGGGTCAGCGGCACGGGTGGCGGCGGGCGGCGGAGGGGGCTGTTTTCTCGCATCGTCGACAGCATGGGCGAGAGAGCTCCCACTGGCCAATAACGACGCAGTAGTTACGGTGGAGACAGCGAGATGACGTATTCGTATGCGTGAAGCGCGCAAGGAAATCCTTCCGGTGCATGTGCATGCGGAAATCACCTCTGGCCGAGACAGGTCAGAGAGAACTGTGGTGTCGGAGAAGGCGGCGCAGACAGGCGTGTTCGGCGCTCAGCGCCACTGACGGCTCGGGTCAGGAGGTTGCGGCGCCTTGGCGTCGCCTGCGGAACAGGACGAAGCCGACCGCGGCGAGCATGCCTCCAGCGGCGACAACACCGGTGGTGATAATCCAGGAGTTGTTGTCGTCGTGCGGAACGGGCTCGCCTGCCACAATCACCTGGTCGGTGGTGGTCTCCCGGCCTTGATGGCTGACCACGGTCACCGGGTACCGCCCTGCCGATATGTCGTCCCGTATGGCGGCGTGGCCCCCGAAGACCGTGTCCGCGTCGTCGCCCTTGCAGCCGGGGGCATCCACGTCTTTCCTGATCTTCAACGGGTGCTCGAAGGCAGGAGACTTGACCGTCAACGTGCGCTCGCCCTCGGCCGGCCGACGGTCCGCGAGAAGGACGAGAGCCTTGCTCCCGGGACGGACGGCATGGGAATCGCCGCAGGGAAGCGCATCCGTAGTGGTGACGAACCGGTCGATCATCGGCTGATTCTTGTAAAAGACGGTGAGGCGCGCAGTGGCAATGGTGCGGCCTTGGCTCGTCGCCGTGACGGGGTACGTCCCCGGAGAGATATCGCCGCGAATATCGCGCTCGCGATCGTCCGCATGGACAAACCGAGTTGATCCCTTTTTGTCAGGGGCGAGCGGAATCGGCTCCGCCAAGGCCGGTGAGGTGACGATCACCTTGTCCGCCCCAGGAGGGACATCGGACACGGTGAACTCCACGGGCCCGTCCACTTCGACCTTGGGGAGAAGAGGGCTGGAATACTCCAGCCGGGGAGCACCTGTCGCAGCCGCAGTGGGCCCGTCCGCAACGGCCGGGGTCACAGCACCCGGGAATCCGACGAGCCCCGCCGCCAGAAAGACACCCGATATCCGGCAGGCCGCTCTCATGCGGGGAGTCAACCCTCCGCGCCGCATGCCTCCGCTGCTCCCGTACAAAGCGATCTCCCCCAAGTCGCACACACCGGCGCCGCGTTGGCCGCCAACAACGTGATCATGCCACGCATGTACCGGTCCGTACACCCCGCGCAGTCGAACCGACGCCGTCGGTGAGGAATCCCTCTCCCCTGGCCCGAAAGCCCGGGGGAGAGGGAAGCCCCGTCACGCCGCCACCGCGGCCTCCGGTCGTTCCCGCTGGGGTTCGCGGGGGACGAAGGCCACGCCGCGGTGGCCGCGGCGGAGGTCCACCTTGAGGCGGAGGCCTACGGCGCGGGCCAGGGCGAGGCCTATGACGGTCGTGGAGAGGAGGGAGACGACGCCGCCGAGGGCGAAGCCGACGCGGGCACCGTAGGTGTCGGTGATCCAGCCGACCAGGGGGGAACCCAGCGGGGCGCCGCCCATGAAGACCATCATGTAGAGGCTGATGACACGGCCGCGCAACGCGGGGTCCGCGGCGAGCTGCACCATGGAGTTGGCGGTGACATTGATCGTCAGCCCGAACACACCGATCGGCACGATCAGCACCGCGAACACCCAGAAGGCGGGCGAGAGCGCCGCCGCGATCTCCAGTACGCCGAAGACCAGGGCCGCGCCGATCAGCAGGCGGTGGCGGGCGCTGCCGCGCCGGGCGGCGAGCAGGGCGCCGACCAGCGAACCGGCCGCCATCAGGGTGTTGAGCAGACCGTAGGTGCCGGGCCCCGCGTGGAAGACGTCGTTCACGAACGCCGTGAGCCAGATGGGGAAGTTGAAACCGAAGGCACCGATGAAGCCGATGAGCACGATGGGCCAGATCAGGTCCGGACGCTCGGCGACATGGCGCAGGCCCTCCCGCAGCTGGCCCTTTCCGCGCGACGGACGTTCGGCCGGCTTGTGCAGCTCGCCCGGCCGCATCAGGAGCAGGCCGGTGATGGGGGCGAGGTAGGACAGGCCGTTGGCCAGGAACGCGGCACCGCTGCCCACGGCAGTGATCATGGCACCGGCCACGGCCGGGCCGATGAGCCGCGCGGACTGGAAGTTGGCGGAGTTGAGGCTGACCGCGTTGCGCAGGTCGGCGGGGCCGACCATCTCCGAGACGAACACCTGGCGGGCGGGGTTGTCGACCACGGTGACGAGGCCGAGCGCGAACGCCGTGAGGTAGACGTGCCACACCTGGACATGTCCCGACAGGGTGAGCACGGCAAGTCCGAGGCCGGTGAGGCCACTTGCCGCCTGAGTGGCGATCAGCAGCTGCCGCTTGGGCCACCGGTCGGCGAGGACACCGCCGTACAGCCCGAACAGGAGCATGGGCAGGAACTGCAGGGCCGTGGTGATGCCGACGGCCGTGGAGGAGCCGGTGATGCTGAGGACCAGCCAGTCCTGGGCGATGCGCTGCATCCAGGTGCCGGTGTTGGACACCACCTGGCCGATCGCGAAGAGCCGGTAGTTGCGGACCCTGAGAGAGCTGAACGTGCCCCCCTTGTGCGGTTCACGCGGCAGGGAGGTGGTGCTTGCGTCGTCGTTGCGGTTCGGTGCGGGTGCGGAATCTGCTCCGGGTCCCGAACTCAAGTTTGTTCGCCTCCTAGATGCGTCCTTACAGATGCGCGAGTTTCTCCAGGACGGGAGCGGCGGCGCGCAGGGTCGCCCACTCGTCCTCGTCCAACTGCCCGGCCAGCTCGGCGAGCCAGGCGTTTCGCTTGCGCCGGCTCTCCTCGAGCATGGCCTCGGCCCGCTCGGTCTGGGTGACCACCTTCTGGCGGCGGTCCTCGGGGTGCGGCTCGAGCCTGACCAGTCCCTTGGCCTCCAGGAGCGCGACGATGCGGGTCATCGACGGCGGCTGCACATGCTCCTTGCGGGCGAGCTCGCCCGGGGTGGCGGAGCCACAGCGGGCGAGGGTTCCGAGCACCGACATCTCGGCAGGGCTCAGGGATTCGTCCACCCGCTGGTGCTTGAGCCTGCGGGACAGCCGCATGACGCCCGACCGCAGTGAGTTCACGGCGGCGGCGTCTTCGGAGGCATGGGACAGGTCCGGCATGTTCATTAGATTACCTCATTACCTCTGCTAAGGAAACCGAGAACCGGCAGCGGCGCTGTGCGCTGCTGCCGGTTCTCGGTGTTCTCTGTGAAAGCTGCCCTCGCCGCCGCTACTTCACGCCGAGCAGCCGCTCGATCGGGTCGAGCATGAAGTACACGAGGAAGCAGGCCCCGACCGCGTTCAGCAGCCAGGGGATTTCCCGAGCCCGCCGGTCCGCGATGCGCAGCAGGATGAAGGCCAGCACGCCGATGCCGATGCCGTTGGTGATCGAGTAGGTGAACGGCATCGAGACGATCGTCAGGAACGCGGGGATCGCGATCGTGAAGTCGCTCCAGTCGATCTCCTTGACGTTGGCCGCCATGATCAGGAAGCCGACGACCAGCAGTGCCGGCGTCGCGGCCTGCGAGGGGACGACGGTGGCCAGCGGGGTGAGGACCAGGGCGAGCAGGAAGAGCGCGCCGGTCATCAGGTTGGCCAGGCCCGTACGGGCACCCTCGCCGACGCCGGCCGTGGACTCGACGAAGCAGGTGTTCGCGGAGGCCGAGCCGAGGCCGCCGCCCGCGACGGCGATGCCGTCCATCATCAGGATCTTCCCCATGCCCGGGAGCTGGCCGTTCTCGTCGGTCAGCCCGGCCTCCTCGCCGACGCCGATGATCGTGCCCATCGCGTCGAAGAAGCCGGACAGCAGCACGGTGAAGACGAAGAGGCAGCCGGTCAGCCAGCCGACCTCGTGGAAGCCGCCGAAGAGGCTGATGTTGCCGACGAGCCCGAAGTCGGGGGCGCCGACGATGTTGTCGGGGATGCGGGGGACGCTCAGGCCCCAGCTCGCGTCGGGAATCACCGCGAGCTCGTTGAGGACGATCGCGACGAAGGTCGTCACGACGATGCCGATGAGGATCGCCCCGGAGGTCTTGCGGACGACCAGGATGAAGGTCAGCGCCAGCCCGGCCGCGAAGATCAGCACCGGCCAGCCGTGCAGCTGGCCGCCCTGGCCGAGCCCCATCGGGACGGTGGTGTGGGCGCCGTCCGGGTTGCGGGTGACGAAGCCGGAGTCCACCAGGCCGATCAGCGTGATGAACATGCCGATGCCGATCGCGATCGCGCGCCGCAGCCCGTTCGGGATCGCGTCCATCACGCGCTGCCGCAGGCCGGAGGCGACGAGCAGCATCAGCACCAGACCGGCGAGCACCACCATGCCCATCGCGTCCGGCCAGCTCATCTTGGGCGCCAGCTGGAGCGAGACGACGGCGTTGATGCCGAGACCGGCGGCGCAGGCGATCGGCACATTGCCGATGACGCCCATCAGCACGGTGGAGAGTCCGGCCACCAGGGCGGTGGCCGTGACCAGTTGGCCGTTGTTCAGCTGGTGACCGAACTTGTCGTGACCCGCCCCGAGGATGATCGGGTTCAGCACGATGATGTAGGCCATCGCAAAGAAGGTGGCCAGGCCACCACGGAGCTCTCGGGGGATGGACGAGCCTCGCTCGGAGATCCGGAAGTACCGGTCGAGGAGGTTGCTGCCCGGCGATGCCGGGGACGGCTGCTGGGCATCGACCGCAGCGGTGGCCGAGGAGGACATGCGTACCTCAGTCATACGTGGATTGGATGATCAAACAAAACTTACCGATCAGATCCGGTTCGATTCAGTATGAATAAACAAGCCGTGAATTGCTATCTCCGCGCGTAGACCCCTATGGGACAAGGCCTCCGCCAGATGTCCGCGCGGGCGGACGGACCAGCAGACGGACGGACTAGGCTGGCGGCCATGACGAAGTGGACACCCACGCACGAGGCACCCGAGCCCCTCGAGGGCAACGTCGTCGCCACCGTCACCGGCGGCACGATCGTGTGGTTCGTCCTCTTCCTGGCCCAGCTGCCCTTCTACGGATGGTTCGACGACCACGGCCACCTGTGGTGGCTGTGGACCTGCCTGGCCGGCGGCGGCCTCGGCCTGATCGGCGTCTGGTACGTCCGCAAGCGGGACGCCGCGATCAAGCGGCACGCCGCCGCTCTGAAGGCGGCCGGAAGCGAAGCCGCCCCGGCAGGTGAAGCGGGCCGATAGCCCGTACCGTCGAAGGCATGGGCGAGCACCGTGTGTCGCTCCCGGGCCTCACGGCCGCCGAGGTCGCCGAACGCGTGGCCCGGGGCGAGGTCAACGATGTCCCCGTGCGCTCCTCGCGCTCGCTGACGGAGATCATCCGGGCCAACGTCCTCACCCGGTTCAACGCCATCATCGGCGTCCTCTTCCTGATCATCCTGATCGTCGGGCCGATCCAGGACGGCCTCTTCGGCTTCGTCATCGTCGCCAACACCGCGATCGGCATCATCCAGGAGCTCCGCGCCAAGAAGACCCTCGACTCGCTCGCCGTCATCGGCGAGGCCAGGCCCGTCGTCCGCCGTGACGGCCGGTCCACCGCGATCGGCACCGGCGAGATCGTCCTCGGCGACCTGATCGAGCTCGGGCCGGGCGACAAGTGCGTCGTCGACGGCGAGGTCGCGGAGGCGGAGGGACTGGAGATCGACGAGTCGCTGCTCACCGGCGAGGCCGACCCGGTGCTGAAGAAGCCCGGCGACAAGGTCATGTCCGGCTCGTTCGTCGTCGCGGGCGGCGGCGCCTTCACCGCGACCAAGGTCGGGCGCGAGGCCTACGCCGCCCAACTCGCCGAGGAGGCCAGCCGCTTCACGCTCGTCCACTCCGAACTGCGCACCGGCATCAGCCTGATCCTCAAGTTCGTCACCTGGATGATGCTCCCCGCCGCGATCGGCCTGGTCATCAGCCAGCTCGTGGTCCAGAACCACGACTGGCGGGAGGCCGTGCGGCGGATGGTCGCGGGCATCGTGCCGATGGTCCCCGAGGGCCTGGTGCTGCTCACCTCCGTCGCCTTCGCCATCGGCGTCATCCGGCTCGGCCGCAAGCAGTGCCTCGTCCAGGAACTCCCCGCGATCGAGGGCCTGGCCCGGGTCGACGTCGTCTGCCTCGACAAGACCGGCACGCTCACCGAGGGCGGCATGGACGTCAGCGAACTGCGCCTGCTGGCCGCGGCGGAGGAGAACCACGTACGCGAGGTCCTCGGCGCCCTCGGCGACTCCGACCCCCGGCCCAACGCCAGTCTCCAGGCCATCATCGACGCCTACCCCGACGGGCAGGGCGGCTGGCGCTGCACGGAGTCGCTGCCCTTCTCCTCCGCCCGCAAGTACAGCGGCGCCGTGCTCGCCGGTCCCGGCGGCGAGCACACCAACTGGCTGCTGGGCGCGCCCGATGTGCTGCTGCCGGAGGGCGATCCGGCGCTCGCCGAGATCGAGGACCTCAACGCGCAGGGGCTGCGCGTGCTGCTCCTGGCCCGCGCCGAGCGGCCGCTGGCCGACCCGCGCGTCGCCGAGGGCGTACGGCCCACCGCGCTCGTCGTGCTCGAGCAGCGGCTGCGCCCCGACGCGGGCGAGACCCTGCGCTACTTCGCGGAGCAGGACGTCGCCGCGAAGGTCATCTCCGGTGACAACGCCGTCTCCGTCGGCGCCGTCGCGGGCAAGCTCGGGCTGCCCGGCGCCGAGTCCACGGTCGACGCGCGCAAGCTGCCGGCCGAGCGGGAGGCGATGGCCGAAGTCCTCGACCGGGGTGCGGTGTTCGGGCGGGTGTCCCCGCAGCAGAAGCGCGACATGGTCGGCGCGCTCCAGTCGCGCGGGCACACCGTCGCGATGACCGGCGACGGCGTCAACGACGTACTCGCCCTGAAGGACGCCGACATCGGCGTCGCCATGGGCGCGGGTTCGGAAGCGACGCGGGCCGTCGCGCAAATCGTCCTGCTGAACAACAGCTTCGCCTCGCTGCCGTCCGTGGTCGCCGAGGGGCGGCGCGTGATCGGCAACATCACGCGGGTCGCGACGCTGTTCCTGACGAAGACCGCGTATTCCGTGCTGCTCGCGATCCTGGTCGTCTGCACGCGCGTGCCGTATCCGTTCCTGCCGCGCCATCTGACGCTGCTGTCCACGCTGACGATCGGCGTGCCCGCCTTCTTCCTGGCCCTGGCGCCCAACAAGGAGCGGGCCAAGCCGCATTTCGTGCGGCGGGTGATGCGGTACGCCATCCCGGCGGGGCTGATCGCGGGGGCGGCCACCTTCGCCGTGTATCTGCTGGCCAGGGGCTACTACGCGGGGCAGGACGGTGCGCTGAACGCCGAGACCAGCGCGGCGACGCTGACGCTGTTCCTGATCTCGTTGTGGGTGCTCGCGATCATCGCGCGGCCGTATACGTGGTGGCGGGTCGCGCTGGTGCTGGCGATGGGGCTGGGGTTCCTGGTCGTGTTGGGCGTGCCGTGGCTCCAGCGGTTCTTCGCGCTCAAGCTGGTCGGGACCACACTCCCCTGGGCCGCGGTGGGTGTGGCCGCCGTGGCGTCTGTCGTCCTCGAGCTCACCTGGCGATGGGTGGGGCGCCGGTTCCCCGCGTGACGGGTCGTGACGGGTCGTGACGGGTCAGGCCGCGCTGGTCGTCTTCTCGAGCTCGAGGAAGTTGCGGATCTGCTCGCGCAGCTCGGGCGAGTCGGTGTGCCCGTGCACGGAGATCGCGTGTTCGGTGGCTGCCCGGACCACTTCCTCCTCCTCACCGGTGATGGTGAGGGTGCAGTTGGTCTCACTGGGGAAGCGGCGGCAGTCGGCGACTTTTCTGGTCATGTCGGCCTCCTCCTTGCGCTTGCTTCCAGCGTAGGGCGCCGAGGCCCGCCGCTGTCGGTGGGCCTCGGAGACCGGTTCCAGTGTCAGGCGACTGTCACTCCGCCTTCGGTGGAGTCGGTGGAGCGGCTGAGTTCCTCCCAGGCGTCGAAGTCGTCCTGGACGCGTTGGCGCCCGGCGGCGACCAGGCGCAGCGCGTCCGAGCCGAGCAGGACATGCACAGGGGGCTTCTCCGCGTCCAGGAGGGTGAGGATGGCGTCGCCCGCGCGATCGGGGTCACCGATGCCCTGGCCCGCGAGGGCCTGGCGGCGGGTCCGGATCGGGTCGAACAGTGCGTCGTAGTCGGCGATGCCGCGTGGTGCGCGGACCAGTGACCTGCCTGCCCAGTCGGTCTTGAACGCGCCGGGAGCCACGGCGGTGACCCGCACGCCGAACTGGTTGACCTCTTGGGCGAGGGTGTCGGTGATGCCTTCCAGGGCGTGCTTGCTGCCTTCGTAGAACGCCAGTCCGGGGAAGGTGGTGTGCCCGCCCATCGAGGTGATGACGAAGATGTGGCCGCCGCGTCGTTCCCGCATGCCGGGGAGGACCGCTTTCACGGTCGCCACCGTGCCGAATACGTTGATCTCGAACTGGCGGCGCAGATCGGCCATCGACGACTCTTCGAAGGTGCCTTCGAGCCCGTAGCCGGCGTTGGCCACGAGCACGTCGACCGGGCCCAGTTCCGCTTCGGCGGCCCGCACCGTGGGGTCGATCCGGTCCTCGTCGGACAGGTCGAGGACGAAGGCCCGGGCGCGGTCGGGGTCCAGTGCCCGGAAGGCGGCCGCGTGCTGCTCGGTGCGCACGGTGCCCGCGACCCGGTGCCCGGCCGCCAGGGCCCGTCGGGCGATGGCCAGTCCGAGGCCGGTGCTGACGCCGGTGATCAGGAATGTCTTGCTCACTACGAGTGACCTTTCGTGGATGAGTATCAGGCCGCGGGGCGTGCGTGGGCACGGCGGCATCGACCCCGCGGGTACGGCGGGGTCGTGTCCGAGTGGTGTTGGTGCTGGTGCTGGATCGCCCGGGTCAGGCGGTGGTCAGGACCCGGCGGCGGTGTCCCGGGCAGTCGCGGTGGCGGGTTCGCTGCCCCAACTGGCCAGCAGTCGCAGGCGCTCCTGGGATGGCGAGCCGGACGGCGCGGTGTAGACGACGAGCGATTGGCCCGGGTCGGCGACCGAGGTGAAGATCTCGTACTGCAGTTCCAGGTCACCGGCGACAGGGTGGTGGAGGCGTTTGAGGCCGGTGCTGCGTTCCCGGACGCGGTGTTCCGACCACCACGCCGGGAACTCGGGTGAGCGCATCATCAACTCACCGATCAGGGTGGCGATGTGCTGGTTTCGCGGCTGGGCGGCGGCGGCCAGCCGCAGCCCGTGCACGTAGTCGCGGGCGACGCGTTCCCAGTCGCACCACACCAGGCGGGCACGCGGATCCAGCAGCGTCCAGCGCGCCATGCTGCGTTCCCGGCGCGGCAGTTCGGCCACACCGGGAAACAGCAACGCCCACAACGTGTTCCCGCCGACCACGGTGAGGTTCCGGTCGCTGACAAAAGCAGAAGCCAGATCCATCGACTCCAGCACCTGGCGCAGCGCCGGTCGTAGCCGTGACGTGTGCTCGGCCCGGTCCTTGTGCCCGGCTGTGGTGCCCGCGAGGGCGAACAGATGCCGCCGCTCGATGTCATCGAACCGCAGCGCGTCACAGAGGGCATGCAGTACCTGTTCGGACGGCTGCCGGGCGCGGCCTTGTTCCAGACGGGTGTAGTACTCGGCACTCACCCCGGCCAGCTGCGCGACCTCACCGCGCCGCAGACCGGCGACCCGACGGCCGGCGCCGAACTCGACCGGCAGACCGATCTCGTCCGGCGTGAGTCCGGCACGGCGAGCCCGCAGGAAGTCGCCCAAGTCGTTGTTGCCCATGCCCTGAGTCTGCTCTGCGCCCAACCGATCACCAAGGGCGTAGCTGGCCCTGCCAGTACTACACAGGACGGGCAGGGGCTAGTCGAACCAGCGGGCCCGGGCCAGCTCCTCGCCCCGCGACGGGTCCTCCAGCAGCGCCGCCGCCTCGAAGCGGCGGGACCAGTGGCCCGCCGCCCAGGCGAGGCCCGCGGCGAGGCCCTCGAGGGTGGCCGCGTGGAGGACGCCGTCGGGGCCGAGGCGCCAGTCGAGCTCGATGCCGTCGATGATCAGCTCGTCGTGCTCGGTGTACGTGGCCGGGGCCGAAGGCAGCAGGGCCCGTACCTCCTCCGGCACCTGCCGGACCTCGCCCCCGGCGGGCACCGCCGCCGGGACCGCCTCGCTCAGGCGGCGGACCTGGAGCAGCTCCGCCAGCGTGGCGGCCTGCTCGGGGCGGACGGGCAGCAGGGCGCGGCCGCCCGCGAGCGGGAGCAGGTCAGGGGCGTCCGCCACGAGTGCGTCCGCCGCGTCGACGACGCACACGGTGCCGTCGACGACGGCCCGCAGCTCGTCCGGGAGCGTCACCTCGTCCGGGTCGAGGTCGGCCAACAGGGCGTACAGGCCGTGCAGTTGGGCCTCGCCGACCGGGCGGTCCGGGTCCGCGAGGCGGGCCAGCAGCTCGGCCGCGCCGCCGGGCTCGGCGAGCAGGGACGCCGCGGAGGTGCGGACGCCCAGGGCGCGCAGCACCTGCTCGTCCGCGAGCCCGGTCGCGTCCACCGCGTCGTACAGGCCGGCCAGCAGCGGATCACCGGAGGCGGCCCGCAGACCGGCCGGGCGGCGGCCGTCCAGGACCGGGTGGCCGCGCAGCCACCAGGCGGTGTACGGGCGGACGGACGCCGTCGTGCCGTCGGGGAGCAGGACGCGTACGGGCATGGTCAGCGCGTCGCGCAGCGGCGGCTGGGCGAGCAGGGCGAGAGCCTGCGGCCAGGCATCGTCGTCGACCAGGTCGAGGTCGCGCACGGCGACGATCTCCGTCACGACCGGCGGAACGGGTGTCTCGGGCAGCCGGTCGAGGACGTCCTCGCACCACACGTCGACGGCGTCGAGCAGACCGGCATCGTCCGGCTCGGCGAAGTCGCCGTCGCGCGGCTCCAGTTCATCGGGGTCGAGGACGACATCCGTGGCCCGCACCAGGGCGAAACCGGCGAGCACGCCGACAGCCGCCAGCGGCTGCTCGCCCCACCGCTCGGCCAGTTCCGCGTCGCACGCGGCGAGTTCGCCGGGGCGGATGACGCTCTCGAAGGGGCTGCCGGGCAGCACGAGTTCACCGGCCGGGGCGAGTTCGCCGTCCTCGTCGGTCAGGGCGAGCGCGGCGAGCCAGGGCTCGTCGCCGACGGCGAGGTCCGCGTCGCGCACGAGCGTGAGCACGGTGTCGACCAGTTCGTCGTGAGCGAGCGCGTCCTCGTCCCAGATCTCGCCCGCGTCGAGGGAGGCCGCGACGGCCGCCCGCACCTGCGGCGTGTTCAGGATCGCGCGGGGCGAGGACGGCGTGGCGCCGAGCTTCTCCAGCAGCGGGTGGGCGGCGTCCGGGTGGACGACCTTCAGGCCGAGCCGTGCCAGCCGCTGCGCCTCGGCGGCGTCGGAGGGCGGCAGCAGCACCTGCCGGGGGCCGATGGCCGTACGGCCCTCCGCGAGGGGCACGGGCAGGCCGCTCAGCCGGTCCGGGTCCACGCCGGCCAGGCTGTCGTACAGCCGCCACCACCACTCGGGGTCGCGCTCCACGCCCGCGAGCCGGTCGACGGCCTCGCCCAGCGGTACGCGCGCGACGCCCAACGCCCGCAGCTCCGGCCGCCGTTCGAGGCCGGCGGGCAGCAGGGCGGGGAAGACCTCGCCGAGGACGGTCACGGTCTCCGCGCCCGCGCCCTCCACGATCTCGGCGTCCACGGGCCGCAGCACGAACGGGCCTTCGTCGCCCTCGCCGTCTTCACCGCGCATGGGTACGGCGTTGCGCAGGAACGCCACGCGCGGCAGCCGGTCCAGCACCTGGCGGCGGATCTCCGCGTCCACCGCGCTGCGGGCCAGCGGCGACGGCACCAGGTCGAGCGTGGCGGTGCCCAGCGGCCGCCAGTCGGCCACGAGGGCGGCGTACGCCTGTGCCGCGCGCTCCACGAGGAAGTCCGTGAGCGGGCCGGGCGCGGTGTGCCGGCGGGTGGGCTCGAGCGGGAAGGTGGCGATGAGCAGCGCCGGGAGGCCGAGCGGTTCGTCCGTGGGCGTCGGCGCGTGCAGCACGGGGGCGGTCGCCGGACGTACGGGCGCGAGCTCGCCGTCCACCGGGACCGCCCAGGTCACCGACCAGTCGGGGCGCAGCCGTTCCTCGACGGGGCGGTCCGCGAGCAGCGCCGCGTCCAGGCGGCCGCCGGTGCGGCTGACGCGCCATCGGGTCGCGGGCTCGTGGCGCGCGGAGTCCTCGACGACGACGTACGCGCCGTCCTGACGGCGTGTCAGGGTGCGGGGTGCGGCGGACGGGGTCTCGATCACGACCTCCGCCAGGCCCGGCAGGGCCAGGAGCAGCGCGTCGTCGATCGCGGCCAGCAGGTGTGCGGCCAGGTCCTCGGCGGCGCCGTCCCGCAGCGGGAGGACGACCACGGTGTCGTAGCCCTCCGGCGCGGGGCCCTCGGCGGGCAGCGGGAGCCGCAGCAGGGGCACGTGGCGCTCGCGGCGGCGGATCTCCTCGCCCAGGCCGGGCGCGAACCGGGCGGTCTCCTCGGCGAGTTCGCGTGCTTCGGCGAGCGACCAGCGGACGCCGCCGGTGCGGCCGACGACGGCCGGTTCGTCGCTGACGGCGAGGACGGCGGAGAAGCCGACGCCGAAGCGGCCGACGCTTTCCTGTGCTCCGTCCCTCTTGGCCGACGCGCGGAGCGTCGACAGCGACTCGACGCCGGAGGCGTCGAGGGGGGCACCGGTGTTGGCCGCCGCGAGTACGGCGGGGTTGTTGCCCGCGGCGGCGTGCAGGGTCAGGCGGAGTCTGCCGGGGACGCCGGCGCGGGCTGCCGCGTCGGCGGCGTTCTGGGCGAGTTCGACGACGAGGCGGTCGCGGTAGCCGCCGAGGGCGAGGTCCTCCTCGGCGTTGGCGTCCTCCCGGAAGCGGGCGGGGGAGGCGGCCCAGGCGTCCAGTACGCCGCGGCGCAGCCGTGCGGTACCGAACGGGTCCGCTGTTGCGGGCCGTGCCATGGGGGTGCCGCTCACGTGTCCGTCTCCCTCGCGTCCGTCGCAGGGGGCGAATGATGCCCCGGTCCCACCCTCTCACCGTCTCCCGGGGGCAAGCCCCCGGACCCCGCAACGCGGCTCCGCCGCGTTGGTCCTCAAACGCCGGACGGGCTGGAGTCGGTGAAAGGGCGGGGCAGGGGCAACAAACCCCTACGCGTGGCCGAGGTCTTCCTCGCCCTCACCCTCCGCGCGCAGCGACAGCACATCCACCACCGTCTCGTCGATCACCGGCGGAGCCGGACGCGGCGGCTTCGGCATGACCGCGGCCTCGGAGTGGCCACCGCATCCGTAGGCCAGCGAGACGACATGACCGTCCGCCGGGCCGAACTCATTGCCGCACACGCCGAACGCCTGGCCGAGCGAGCCCCCGATGGGGATCAGGAAGCCGCAGGTGACGCAGGAGGCGGGCGCGGCCTGGGCCATGGGGGTCTTGGCGCCGTGGGACTCGTCCCAGCGGTCCGCCGCCGTGTGAAGGCCGTAGCGCGACAGCACCCGGGCCCGGCGCATGCCGAGCTCCTCGGCGAGCGAGGAGATCGAGCCGCGCACGGGCGTGGTCGGCTGGGCGGAGGGCGGGCCGGCGGAGACGTCGGCGTCCTCGGCGTCGGCGAGCTCGGTCATCTCCGCGGAGACGGCGGAGTTCGGCGGCGGCACCTCCTCACCGGTGTAGCCCGGCTCCAGGCGCAGGTCGTCGGCCTCGGTGGGCAGCAGGTCGCCGGGGCCCATGTCGCCGGGGCGCAGCCGCTCGCTCCACGGCACCCATTCGGGGGCGAGCAGCGCGTCGGGGCCGGGCAGCAGCACGGTCTCGTCGAGGGTGACGGCCTTGGCGCGCGAGGCACGGGCGACGGTGACGGCCCAGCGCCAGCCCCGGTAGCCCGGGTCCAGGCAGGCGAAGTAGTGCGTGACGACCCGGTCCCCGTCGGCCACGGCCTCGACGTGGTCGCCGACCTGCCCGGGCAGCGCGGCTTCATCGGCCGCGGCACGGGCGAGTTCGACCGCCTCGGCGCACAGGCGGTCCGGGGTACGGCTTCGCATCGCAGCACTCACAAGAATCGATTCTCTCTTCCACGCCGTCTCACGAGTGCGCCGGCCGACGGCCGGTTCGGCGGACGGAGCGGACCAAAGGGCCGCGTCGACGTCCGCGCCCGAATCGGACTCGGGCGCACCTGGTCCCGTCCATTCTGCGTGATGGAGACGCGGGGCGCGGCCAAGAACGATCGCCGGTGGCGCGTGAGGCACGCTACCTCGGGTGACCGCGCCGGGCATACCCGGGTTTCGCCGAGCTCCCTCGGGTCGCTCCGGTACGCCCCCGCGGACACCCCACGGGAGTACGGGCGGACGCGCCGTGAGTGCCGCAGGTCCTTCCGGTTGGGGCAGTATGGCGTGGTGGGAGCCATCCGGTCAGGGAAGGGCGGCCCGCTCCGCCGTACCGGCCGGAGTGTCGGCCGGGCACTGCGGAGCCCTTTCACGGCCGCCGGCAAGGGCATCCGCAAGGCCACGAACGCGCACGGCGCGGGCGAGTCGGGCCTGGCGAAGCTGATCGAGCTGCACGCGGTGAACTCCGCGGGCGACATGTTGATCACGATCGCGCTGGCGTCCACGGTGTTCTTCTCGGTCCCCACCGACCAGGCACGCGGACGGGTGGCGCTCTACCTCGCCGTCACGATGGCGCCGTTCACTCTTCTGGCCCCGGTGATCGGGCCGATACTCGACCGCCTTCCGCACGGCCGCCGGGCCGCGATGGCCGGCGCGATGCTCACGCGTGCGGTGCTGGCGCTGATGATGTCGGGCGCGGTGGCCAGCGGCGGCCTCGAGCTGTATCCGGCGGCCCTCGGGGTGCTGGTGGCGTCGAAGGCGTACGGCGTGGTGCGGTCGGCCGTCGTGCCACGACTGCTGCCACCACGGATTTCCCTCGTGAAGGCGAATTCCCGCGTGACTCTGGGCGGGCTGATGGCTACGGGCGTGGCGGCCCCGCTCGGCGCGGGGCTGCACCAGATCGGCCCGGCCTGGCCGTTGTACGGCGCGTGCCTGGTGTTCGTGGGCGGCACCTACCTGTCGCTGTCGATGCCGCACAAGGTCGACTCGGCGAAGGGCGAGGTGCGGGCGCGGCTGACGTCCGCCGAGCACCGCCATCTGCCCCCGCGGGTGGGCGGGAAGCGCAGCCCGAAGCCGGGCCTGCGCACGGTGGGCCGTTCGGTGCTGCACGCGCTCCAGGCGAACATGGCGCTGCGCATGCTGTCGGGGTTCCTGACGTTCTTCCTGGCGTTCCTGCTGCGCGTGCATCCGCTGGACGGGCTGAGCCCGGCGGTCTCGCTGGGCCTGGTCGCGGTGGCGGCGGGCGGGGGCAACGCGCTGGGCACGGCGATCGGCGCGCTGCTGCGCTCGCGCGGGCCGGAGAAGACGATCGCGCTGGTGCTGACGGTGGCCCTGGGCACCACGATCGCCACCGCCGCGTTCTACGGCTGGTTCTTCGTGGTGGTCGTGGCGGCGGTGGCCGGCATCTCGCAGGCGCTGGGCAAGCAGTCGCTGGACTCGCTGATCCAGCGCGACGTGCCGGAGGAGGTGCGGACGTCCGCGTTCGCCCGCTCGGAGACGGCGCTGCAGATGGCGTGGGTGGTCGGCGGGGCGATCGGGATCCTGCTGCCGCTCAACGGCGTGCTGGGCATGTCGGTCGCGGCGGCGTTCCTCGCGCTGGGTGTGGCCACTGCCGTACGGGGCCTGCTGACGGCCGCGCGGCGCGGCTCGCCGCACCCGCGCGTAGCGTGACTGACGTGGCCCGATAGCCTGCCCGCATGACCGCTGCGTATCTCCGGGGCAAGCGCCGCCGCGCCGCTGCCGCCGTCGGGGCCGTGACCTTCGGGCTCGTCGCCCTCTCCGCCTGCGACAAGCCGACGCCGCTGGCGACGGTGTCTGTCGGATCGACCACGGTGACCACCGAGGCCGCCTGCTACAACGACGGCAAGGCACTCGACGAGAAGCTCGAGTCCTGCCTGAACGAGGAGGGCAAGACCGTCAAGGCGGCTGCCGAGGACAAGCTCCGCCTCGGCGTCGACCCGAAGATCGCGGACAAGGGCTGGGCGCTCTTCGTCAACGGCCAGCAGGTGACGGACACGAGCACCAAGACCTACATCACCATCCCGGCCGCCGGCTTCTTCCGTGCCGGGGGCAAGGGCAGCTCGGTCAAGGTCGGCATCGTCGAGGCCGGCGACGGCAAGGCCTACGGCATCTGGACCTTCACCCTCGAGAACAACAGCTGACCGTGCGCGTCCTCGTGGTCACCGCCGTCGCGGCAGAACGCGACGCGGTGACGGCCGCCGGGCCGGTGGGCCCTGAGGCCGTACTGCCCGGCGGCGCGGTCCTGCACCGCACGGGCGGGCCGGTGTTCGACGTGCTGGCCGCGGGTGTCGGCCCCGCCGCCGCGGCGGCGGGCACTGCGACCGCGCTGACATGGGCGGCGCTGGGCGGTGAACCGTACGACCTGGTGATCTCGACGGGCATCGGCGGGGGCTTCGCCCCCGAGGCGCCGCTGGGCGCCCTGGTCGTCTCCGAAGCGGTCGTCGCCGCCGACCTGGGGGCGCAGACGCCGGACGGCTTCCTCACCGTCACCGAGCTGGGCTTCGGCACGGACGCCCACCGGGTGCGGCCGGAGCTCGTACAGGCCGTGTCCCAGGCCGTCGGGGCGCTGCGCGGCGAGGTGCTGACCGTGTCCACGGCGACCGGTACGGCCGAGCGGGCCGAGGAACTGGCGGCGCGGTACCCGCGGGCGCTGGCCGAGGCGATGGAGGGCTTCGGCGTGGCCGAGGCCGCGGCCGCGCACGGCGTGCCGGTGCTGGAACTGCGGGCCGTCTCCAACGCGGTCGGCCCGCGCGACCGCGCGGCCTGGCGCATCGGCGAGGCGCTGGCCGCGCTGACGGAAGCGTTCCGCAAGATCTCGCCGGCACTCGACCGCGAACCGTCCGGGAACCGTAAGGAGCGCTTGTGATGACCGAGCGGATCAGGATCGCCTACTCGCCCTGCCCCAACGACACGTTCACCTTCGACGCCTGGGCGCACGGCCGCGTCCCGGGCGCGCCCGCGCTCGACGTCACCTTCGCGGACATCGACATCACCAACGGCATGGCCGAGCGCGGCGAGCTGGACGTGCTCAAGGTGTCGTACGCGGTGCTGCCCTGGGTGCTGGACGAGTACGCGCTCCTGCCGTGCGGCGGCGCGCTCGGGCGCGGCTGCGGGCCGCTGGTGCTCACGAACGAGCCCGCGCCGGCCGCCTCCCTGGCCGGGAAGACGATCGCGGTGCCGAGCGAGCGGTCGACCGCGTACCTGCTGTTCCGGCTGTGGGCCGCCACGGAGGTGCCGGGCGGGGTCGGCGAGATCGTGGTGCTGCCGTTCCACGAGATCATGCCCGCGGTGCGCGACGGCAAGGTGGACGCGGGCCTGGTGATCCACGAGGCGCGGTTCACCTACGAGGACTACGGGCTGACGTGCCTGGCCGACATGGGCGAGCACTGGGAGAACACCACCGGGCTGCCGATCCCGCTCGGCGCGATCATCGCGAAGCGCTCGCTGGGCGCGCCGATGCTGCACCGGCTGGCGGAGGCGGCGCGGACGTCCGTCCTCATGGCGTGGGACGACCCGGAGGCATCGCGTCCGTATGTGCTCGAGCACGCGCAGGAGATGGACCCCAAGGTCACGGACCAGCACATCGGGCTCTACGTCAACGAGTTCACCGCGGGCCTCGGCGAGGACGGGTACGCGGCCGTGCGCGGGCTGCTGACACGTGCCGCGGCCGAGGGGCTCGTACCGCCCCTCGGCCCCGATGCGCTGGGCTTCCCGGAGGTCTGACCCCCGGAGGCCCGATCTCAGACGTCGAGCTGGTCGGCCACCGCGCGCAGCATGCCCGCGATCTTGGCGCCGTGGGCCTTGTCGGGGTAACGGCCGCGCTCGAGCTGCTGGGTGACGTTCTCCAGGAGCGTGGTGAGGTCCTGCACGATGGAGGCCAGCTCATCGGGCTTGCGGCGCTGTGCCGCGGCGACCGAGGGGGTGGGGTCGAGGATCGTCACCGTGAGCGCCTGGTCGCCGCGCTGGCCCGCGACGACGCCGAACTCCACGCGCTGGCCGGGCTTGAGGGCATCGACCCCGTCCGGGAGCACCGAGGAGTGCACGAAGACGTCTCCGCCGTCGTCGCGGGAGAGAAAGCCGAAGCCCTTCTCGCTGTTGAACCACTTGACCTTGCCGGTAGGCACGTCTGTCCTCGTCCTCGTACTCGTCGGAAAAATCGGGAAATTCGTAAGCAAACAAAAGCTCTGGATAGCACTAGAGCGGGCCGCATGACCCGCTGCTCCAAGGCTAATGGTCCGGAGCCTGGTGACAAGACGTCCTCGAGTCGTACCTCTGCGCGTCCGGCCGGAAGCGGACCCTCCTCCGGCGGGCAACTACCCTGCTCAGGTGACCAATGAAACGTCCAGGGCCGGGGATCTGCTCGTGCGGACCGGCGCCATCGTCTTTCTCGTAGGCGCGGTTGCCACGCTGGCCACCGTGGCCCCGCTGTTCCTCGGTGCCGATCCGCTGCCGTCCGCGGCGTACTTCGTGTGCATGCTGATGGGCGTCGGCTTCCTGATCTCCGGCGCCGGGGTGCTGCGTTCGATCGCGGAGCAGCGGCGTCAGGCGCGGGAGGCGTCCGCGAGGTAGCCGCGCAGCCAGGCGGGGAACTCCGTGAGGTCGGGGAGCAGGACATCCGCTCCGGCCTCGCGCAGTTCGTCCGCGCTGCACGGACCGGTGGCCACCGCCACGGACAGCGCTCCCGCCGCGCGGGCCCCGCACACATCGCCGGTGTGGTCGCCGACGTAGACGCCCGCGCCATGCGCGCGCAGCGCGGTCGCCTTGCCCTCGGCCCACAGCGAGCCGACGAGTTCGTCGGGCTCGATGCCGAGGCGGTCGAGGTGGAGACGGGCGTTGTCCTCGTGCTTGGCGGTGACGACGACGGCCCGGCCGCCCAACTCCCGTACGGCCGCGACGGCTTCGCGGGCGCCCGGCATGGCGGTCGTGGGGCCGAGGGCGTGCCGGCGGTAGTCGGCGATGTACTGCTCGCGCACCGCCTCGATGCGGTCCTCGGGGAACCAGTTGCGCAACTCCTGCTCCAGCGGCGGGCCGATGCGGCTGACCACGAGGTCGACGTCGATGGGCGTGCCGGTGGCGGCGGCGAGCGCCACGTACGCGGCCCTGATGCCGGGGCGGGAGTCGATCAGCGTGAGGTCGAGGTCGAAACCGACGGTGAGGGAGGAGGGGCTCATGCGCCTCATTGTGCCGTGAGGCTCTCACCTATGCTTAGGCTCACCTAACTCGTATGACTCGTACTGATCTATCGCGAAGTGAGAGCAATGCCCCACGCTTCTCGCCGCGTCGGGTGGACGGTGGCCGCTCTCGTCGCGCTGCTGGCCGCGGTGGTGCTCAGCCTCGCGGTCGGCAACCGGGTGATCGCCCCGGACCGGGTGGCCGACGCCCTCCTGCACGGCGGCAGTGGAACCGACGCCGACGTGGTGCGGTCGCTGCGGCTGCCGCGCACGATGCTCGGGCTGATGGTCGGCGCGGCCCTGGCCATGGCCGGGGTGGTGATGCAGGGCATCACCCGCAATCCGGTCGCCGATCCCGGCATCCTCGGCGTCAGCCACGGCGCGTCCGTGGGCGTGGTGCTGGCCATCGCCGTGGCGGGGGTGCACCGGCCCGCGGACTTCGTGTGGTTCGCCTTCGCAGGCGCGGCGGTCGCGGCCGCCGGCGTCCACGCCATCGCCGCGCGCGGCCGGGGCGGCGCCTCGCCGCTGCGGCTCGCGCTCGCCGGGGCGGCGGTCAACGCACTGCTGGTGTCCGTGATCAGCGGCGTCCTCACCACCAAGGCCTCCGCGCTGGAGGAGTTCCGGTTCTGGCAGATCGGCTCCCTCGCCGTCGACGACCCCGCGGTCGCCCGGCTGCTGTGGCCGTTCCTGCTCGTCGGCACCGTGCTGGTGCTCTCCGTCGCCCGCGGCCTGGACGCGCTCGCGCTCGGCGAGGACATCGCCCGCGGGCTGGGGCGCCATGTCGGGGCCGTACGGATCACCGGCTGGGCCGGTGCCACGGTCCTCACCGGCGTCGGGGTCGCCGCCGCCGGGCCGATCGCCTTCGTCGGCCTCGCGGTGCCGCACATCGCCCGGGCGCTCGTGGGCGGCTCCCACCGGCTGCTGCTGCCCGTGGCGGCCGTGCTCGGGCCGGTCGTGCTGCTGCTCGCCGACGTCGCCGGGCGGGTGATCTACGCCGACAGCGAGGTGCCGTCCGGCGTGATGACGGCCCTGATCGGGCTGCCGTTCCTGGTCACCCTGGCCCGGCGGAAGGCGGTCACCGCATGACGGTCCCCACGGGTTACGCGCTCCTGCGGGCCGGCCGCGGGTCCTTCCTCGTGCACCGGCGGGCCACGGTCGCCGCGCTGGGCCTCGCCCTGGCGCTGGCCGCGGTCTGCCTGGCATACCTGTGCGTCGGTACGCACGCCACGGCGCCGGGCGAAGCGCTGAAGGTCGTGTTCGGGCAGCCCTCGTCCGAGACGTTCACCGTCGGGACGCTCCGGCTGCCCCGGATGACGGTGGGCCTGCTGGTCGGCGCGGCCTTCGGGATCGCCGGGGCGCTGATCCAGACCGTCGCCCGCAACCCGCTGGCCAGCCCCGACGTCATCGGCGTCAGCCAGGGCGCGGGCGCGCTCACGGTCGGCGCGATGACCTTCGGCGTCACCTCGCCGGCCGTACTGCCATGGCTGTCGGTGTCCGGCGGGCTGCTGGCGGCCGTGCTCGTCCACGCCTTCGCCTGGCGGCGGGGGCTGCACGCGGGGCGTTTCGTGCTCGTCGGCATCGGCTTCGCGATCGCGCTGCGCGCGGTCACCCAGCTGTTCCTGACCAAGGGCGACTACCTGGTCGCCCAGCAGGCCAAGGTGTGGATGACCGGCTCGCTGAACAGCGCGGGCTGGGCCGCGGCCGGGCCCGTGGCGTGGACGCTGCTGCTGCTCGCCCCGTTCCTGTGCTGGGCGGCGAGGGCGCAGCGGACGGTGTCGATGGACGACGCCACGGCGACCGCGCTGGGCGTACGGCTGAACCGGGTGCGGCTCGGGCTGGTGGTGCTCGGCGTCGTCCTGGCCTCCGTCGCGACCGGCGCGGCGGGCCCGGTGGACTTCGTCGCCCTGCTCGCCCCGCAGATCGCCCGCCGGATCACCCGGACCGCGCAGATCCCGCTCCTGTGCTCGGCCCTGCTCGGCCCTGCTCGGCGCGCTGATCGTGGTCGCCGCGGATCTGCTCGGCCGCAAGCTCTTCGAACCGACGCAACTGCCGGTGGGGGTGCTGACGGCGGCCATCGGCGCGCCGTACCTCATCTGGCTGATCGCCCGTGGCCGCAGTGGAGGTGCCCCGGCATGACGACTGACACGACCGACAGCAGACTGCAGGCTCTCGGGCTGACCCTCGCCTACGAGCAGCGCACCGTGGTCGAGGGGCTCGACCTGGACGTCCCGGACGGTGCCGTCACGGTCGTCGTGGGCCCCAACGCGTGCGGCAAGTCGACGCTCCTGCGGTCGCTGGGGCGGCTGCTGAAGCCGGTGCGGGGTTCGGTGCTGCTGGACGGCGAGGAGATCGGCCGGATACCCACGCGCCGGCTCGCGCGGTCGCTGGGCCTGCTGCCGCAGACGCCCTCCGCCCCCGAGGCGATCACCGTCGCGGACTTGGTGGCCCGCGGCCGGCAGCCGCACCAGCGGTGGTGGCAGCAGTGGTCCGAGGCGGACGAACAGGCGGTCACCGAGGCCATGACCCGTACGGATGTCGCGGCGCTCGCGGACCGGGCGGTGGACGAACTGTCCGGCGGACAGCGGCAGCGCGTGTGGATCGCGATGGCCCTCGCGCAGGAGACGGACGTGCTGCTGCTGGACGAGCCGACGACGTATCTCGACATCGCGCACCAGGTGGAGGTGCTCGATCTGGTGCGGCGCCTCAACCATGAGCGGGGACGGACGGTGGTCGCGGTGCTGCACGACCTCAACCAGGCGGTCCGCTACGCGGATCATCTGGTGGCGATGAAGGACGGCCGGGTCGTGGCGCAGGGCGGCCCGTCGGAGATCGTCACGGCGGAGCTGGTGCGGGAGGTTTTCGGGCTGGAGGCGATGGTTGTCCCCGACCCGGTGACGGGAGGACCGCTGATCGTGCCGCTGTCGCCGTGGGCTCCGGTGTGAGGGGGTTGCCCCGGTCCCGCCCTCTCCCCGTCTCCCGTGCCCGCGCTGACGCGCGGCATCCGGGGGCTACGCCCCCTGGACCCCCGCAACGCGGCTCCGCCGCGTTGGTCCTCAAACGCCGGACGGGCTGGAATGTCGGGGCCGCCCTGGGCTTTCACGCTCACGCTGGATTTCGGCGCAAGCGCGGACCCCAGCAGCGCGGCGCGGACCCCAGCAGCACGGCACTCTCAAGCCCGGCCCGGCACTATCAAGCCCGTCCGGCGATTGAGGACGAGCGGCGAAGCCGCGACAGCGGGGTCCGGGGGCTGCGCCCCGGGAAACGGAGAAAGGGCGGGACCGGGGCACAAGCACCCCCACCCCACCCGCACTACCTCCGCGCCCGCCACAACACAAACAACGCCGACCCCACAGCCGCAACCCGCAACGCGACCGACCACGTGTCCACAACCGCCGGGCCCAGCTGGCCCTCCGGTATCGGCGCGCCCCAGCGCCCCTTCGTGCGGCCCCACAGCCAGACGATCCAGCCGGCGGCGACCAGGCCCGGCACGCCCATGACCGCCCACTTCGACTCGTTCTGCGAGAGCCTGCGGGTCACATAGGCGATGGCCCAGGCGCAGCCGATCACCATCCAGTTGCCCAGCACCGCGCCGACCAGCAGCACCACGACCACCAGCAGCAGCACCGCACTCATCGGATCGCCCTCGCCGGTGCGCAGCACGCCGACGCGGCGGCGGCCGGAGGGCTCCTCCTCGTAGCCCTCGTCACCCTCGTCGTCGTCCTCGCCCGCGCCCGGCGCGGCGTCCTGCGGCAGCCGCTCGATCGCGGGCTCGCCGCGCTGCGCGGGCGGCCTGAGCATCTCCGGGATCTCGATGCCGCCGGTGAAGCCGTGGACACGCTCGCCGGGTCCGGAAGGCACGGCCTCCACCCGCCACCAGTCGGCCGTCACGCCGCCCGGACCGCGCAGCTCCTCCTCGGTGGCCAGGTGCGGCGGCGCCCCCGCGTCGGGGAACCGCACCGGCTCGCCCTCACGGCGCGGCGCCGGCACGCGGCCCCCGGCCGCGTCCGCGGACAAGCCGGACGCCGTGGTTCCGCTCGCGTCGGCGACCGCCTCCGAGGGGGTGCCGAAGCCGTCGAGGATCCGCTGCACGGCCGCCGGGGTGTCGGCGCCCTCCGTCGCCCGGCGCCGCTCGATCTCCGTACGCAGCCGGGTCACCAGCCGCATCCGGTCGCCGGAGGTGAAGGCCTGCCGCTGGGCGATGTCACCGACCCGGCTCAAGTAGTCGTAGACCAGCTGGTCGCTCTCGATCCCCACCACGTCCCCCAGGTTCCCCACGGTCCCCCAGCACGTTGTCGTCTCCCCGACGGTACCCGCTCCCGCTCACGGCGGCGGGCGGTACGCGCCGACCCGGTACCGTAAGCAGAATGACCAGTTCGCGGGAGAGCAGGGACACCGGCAGCAGGGAGACCGGCGGCACCGGCGGAGCCCCGCGCACACTCGCCGAGGAGCTGCGCGCACGCCCCGACGACGCCCTGGCCGGTCTGCTGCGGGCCCGCCCCGACCTGCTGAACCCGGTGCCGGGCGACCTCACCCAGCTCGCCACCCGCGCCGCCACCCGCGCCTCCGTGGTCCGCGCCCTGGACCACCTGGACCGCTTCGCGCTCGAGGTCGCCGAGGCCCTCGCCGTGGCCCCCGACCCCTGCCCGTACGGGACGCTCGCCGCGCTCATGACCGGCCGGGAGCAGCCTGCTGGGAAGGGCGAGACGGGCGACCCGGCCGTCGCCCGCGAACTGCCGCGCGCCGTCGCCACCCTGCGCACCCAGGCCCTCGTCTGGGGCGGCGAGGACCGGCTGCGCCTGGTGCGCACGGTGCGCGAGCTGCTGGCCCCCACCCCCGCCCGCCCGTCGCCCACCGGGCTCGGCCCCACCGCCGGCGAGGCCGCGGCCGGCATGTCGCCCGGCCGGCTCCAGGAACTCCTGGCCACCGCGGGCCTGCCCGCCACCCACGACCCCGTGTCGGCCGCCACCGCCCTGACCGGGCTGTTCGAGGACCGTACGCGGATGGCCGCCCTGCTCGACGGGGCACCCGCCGAGGCGGTGGACGTCCTCGACCGGCTGGTCTGGGGACCGCCGTACGGCACCGTCACCGCCGACCCAGCACCGCACCTGCGCTGGCTGCTCGACCGCGGCCTGCTGCTGCCCACCGCGCCCGGCGCCGTGGTGCTCCCCCGCGAGGCCGCCCTGCACCTGCGCGCCGGACGGGCGCACCGCGAGACCCACCCCGTCCCGCCCGGACTCGCGCCCGTCACCGAGCACTCCGGGTCCGTCGTGGACGCCACCGGCGCGGGACAGGCGTTCACCGCGCTGACGACCGTCGAGGAACTCCTCACGGCCTGGGAGACCGACGGCCCCCTCGTCCTGCGCGCGGGCGGCCTGAGCGTACGCGACCTCAAGCGCGCCGCCGCCCTCCTGGACACCACCGAGCGGACGGCCGCCTTCTGGGCCGAACTCGCCCTCGCCGCGGGCCTGCTGGCCTCCGACGGCGAGGTCGACGAGCGCTACGCCCCCACCCCCGCCTACGACGACTGGCTCGAACTGCCCCCCGAACAGCGCTGGTCGCGCCTCGCGGCCGCCTGGCTCACCGCCACCCGCACCCCGGGCCTGACCGGCACCAAGGACGCCAAGGGCCGTGCGCTCTCCGCCCTCGGCCCCGACCTCGACCGGGCCCCCGCCCCCGAGGTGCGCCGCCGGCTCCTGGCCCTGCTCGCCGGGCTGCCGCCGGGCTCCTCCGTCCCCACCGACGCCCTGCTCGAGCGGCTGCGCTGGGAACGCCCCACCGGGCACGAGCAGTTGCGTGCCCACCTCGCGCGGTGGGCCCTGACCGAGGCCGAGCTCCTCGGCGTCACCGGCCGGGGCGCGCTGGCCGCCCACGGCCGCGCGCTGCTCGAGGGCCGCTCCCCCGCCGCCGTGCTCGCGCCCCTGCTCCCCGAGCCCCTGGACCACGTGCTGCTCCAGGCCGACCTCACCGCCGTCGCCCCCGGCCCGCTGCGCCGCCCGCTCGCGCAGGTCCTCGGCGTCCTGGCCGACGTCGAGTCCAAGGGCGGCGCCACCGTCTACCGGTTCGGCCCCGAGTCCGTGCGCCGCGCGCTGGACGCGGGCCGTACGGCCGCCGAACTCAAGGCCTTCCTCGCCGAGCACTCCCGTACGCCCGTGCCGCAGCCGCTCGACTACCTCGTCGACGACGTGGCCCGCCGCCACGGCCGGCTGCGGGTCGGCGCCGCCTCCTCGTACCTGCGCTGCGACGACGACGCCGTGCTCACCGAGATCCTCGCCGACCGCCGCTCGGCCCCGCTGCTGCTGCGCCGCCTCGCCCCCACCGTGCTCGCCGCCCAGGCCGCGCCCGACGAACTGCTCGCGGGCCTGCGGGCGATGGGGTACGCCCCGGCGGCCGAGTCCGCCGAGGGCGATGTGGTGATCGCCCGCGCCGATGTGCGGCGCACCCCGCCGCGCAGCGCCCCGGCGCCCGTGCCGGAGGGCCCGCCCGTCCCCGACGCGACCCTCCTCGGCGCGGCCGTGCGGGCCGTCCGCGCGGGCGACCTCGCGGCGACCGCCGAGCGCAAGCCGGCCGCGGCGCCCGCCCGGTCCGGCAGCGGGCTGCCGCGCACCACCTCCGCCGAGACCCTGGCGACCATGCAGGCGGCGGTCCTCACCGGCGCCGCGGTGTGGATCGGCTACGTCAACGCCGACGGCGCCGCGAGCCAGCGCGTGATCGCCCCGGTCCGGGTGGAGGGCGGCTTCGTCACGGCGTACGACCACACCGCGGACGAGGTACGGACGTACCCGCTGCACCGCATCACGGGCGTCGCGGAACTCGCCGACGAAACCGCCTAGTCCACGCCGATCTAGTCCGCGCCGATCTCCAGCTGCGACCCGCCGGAGGCGTCCCGCACGCCCTCCGCCAGGCACTGGGTCACGAGCCCGGCCGGAATGTTCACCACCTCCCGCCGGGCCGGCAGGCCCCGGTAGCGGCCCTCGACGACCTCGCCGTAGAGGTCGACGAGGTTGCTCCCGCCGGCGCGGACGGCGGTGCCGGTGCGGTAGACGATCACCGAGCGGCGCCCGTCCGCCCACTGCACGACCTCCCGGCCGTGCGGGCTGCTGAGGGTCAGGCACGAGGCATCCGCCTCGCCCTCGAGCATCCCGACGGCCGGGGACGCCTCGCCGGGGGCGCCGGTGCAGACGTAGTCGGCCCGGGCGTGGATCGTGGTCGGCCGGTCCAGGAGCGACAGCCCCGGGTCGTACACCGTGCGCTCGTGCCCCGAGCACGTCACGCCCCCCTCCGCCGACGCGGCCGGCCCCCAGGCCAGCGACGAACCGACCAGCGCCAGCGAGCTCAGCACCACCGCGACACCGCGCTTACCGAACATGCACACCCTCCCGAGAAGCCATTGATTCCGGCCCCTGGCTACCCCACGGAAACGCCTCTCCCACCCGGCCCCCGCAGCACGCCGGGCCGTCGGCGCCCCGGGCGTGCGCACCCCGGCGCACGGCTGCGCGGCCGTGTCCCCGAGGCAACGATTCCGGTTGGCCCCGGCATGCCGAAGACCCAGCGCACCCTCACCGTCCTCGCCGTCCTGGCCGCTGCCCTCGCACCTGCCGCCGGCCCGGCCTTCGCCGACTCCGCCGAGCACGCCGTGATCGTCAAACACACCGCGACGGACCCCGCGCCCAAGGCCGGCCGGACCGCCGTCGTCGCCACCGCCCGCTGCCCGCAGAAGACCCACCTCACCGGAGGCGGCTTCGACACCGGCCATGCCAAGGGCGCCACGCTCCTCTACAGCCGCCCCACGGACGACGGGAAGGGCTGGACCGCCGCCGTCTCCGCCACCGGCAAGGAAGCGGTCGGCGTCACGGCCTATGCGGTGTGCGAAAGCGAATAGGAGCGAACAGGCCGTCCCACTTCCGCCCGCGATGCGCGACACTTGGAGTTTGGCCACTTCGAAAGGGCGGGCGTGAACGGATCCCTCATCGTCCAGTCGGACAAGACTCTGCTGCTCGAGGTCGACCACGAGCGGGCCGACGAGTGCCGTCGTGCCATCGCCCCGTTCGCGGAGCTGGAGCGCGCACCCGAGCACATCCACACCTACCGGATCACTCCGCTCGGCCTGTGGAACGCCCGGGCCGCCGGGCACGACGCCGAGCAGGTCGTGGACGCCCTGGTCACCCACTCCCGCTACCCCGTGCCGCACGCCCTGCTCGTCGACATCGCCGAGACCATGGACCGCTACGGGCGGCTGCGGCTCGTCAAGCACCCCACGCACGGGCTGGTCCTGGAGTCCACCGACCGGCCGGTGCTGGAGGAGGTGCTCCGGTCGAAGAAGATCAAGCCGCTGGTCGGCGAGCGCATCGACGAGGACACCGTCGCCGTCCACCCCTCCGAGCGCGGCCAGATCAAGCAGACCCTGCTCCGGCTCGGCTGGCCCGCCGAGGACCTCGCGGGCTACGTCGACGGCGAGGCCCACCCCATAGAGCTGCGCGAGGAGGGCTGGACGCTGCGCCCCTACCAGCGGCAGGCGGTGGAGGGCTTCTGGCACGGCGGCTCGGGCGTGGTCGTGCTGCCGTGCGGCGCGGGCAAGACGCTCGTCGGCGCGGGCGCGATGGCACAGGCGAAGGCGACCACGCTGATCCTGGTGACCAACACCGTCTCCGCCCGGCAGTGGAAGCACGAGCTCGTACGGCGCACGTCCCTGACCGAGGACGAGATCGGCGAGTACAGCGGCACGAAGAAGGAGATCCGCCCGGTCACCATCGCCACCTACCAGGTGCTGACGACCAAGCGGAAGGGCATCTACCCGCACCTCGAGCTCTTCGACTCCCGCGACTGGGGCCTGGTCGTCTACGACGAGGTGCACCTGCTGCCCGCGCCCGTCTTCAAGTTCACCGCCGACCTCCAGGCACGCCGCCGCCTCGGGCTGACCGCGACCCTGGTGCGCGAGGACGGCCGCGAGTCGGACGTGTTCTCGCTCATCGGGCCCAAGCGGTTCGACGCGCCCTGGAAGGAGATCGAGGCACAGGGCTATATCGCTCCGGCCGACTGTGTCGAGGTGCGCGTCAATCTGACGGACGGCGAGCGGCTGGCCTACGCGACGGCCGAGCCGGAGGAGAAGTACCGCTACTGCGCCACCACCGACTCCAAGCGCAAGGTCACGGAGGCGCTGGTGCGCCGGCACCAGGGCGAGCAGACCCTGGTCATCGGCCAGTACATCGACCAACTCGACGAGCTCGGCGAGCACTTGGGGGCGCCGGTCATCAAGGGCGAGACGACCAACGCGCAGCGCGAGAAGCTCTTCGACGCGTTCCGTGAGGGCGAGATCTCCGTGCTGGTGGTGTCGAAGGTCGCCAACTTCTCCATCGACCTGCCGGAGGCGACCGTCGCCATCCAGGTGTCGGGCACGTTCGGCTCGCGCCAGGAGGAGGCCCAGCGCCTGGGCCGGGTGCTGCGGCCGAAGGCCGACGGGCACGAGGCGCGCTTCTACTCCGTCGTCGCGCGCGACACGGTCGACCAGGACTTCGCGGCGCACCGCCAGCGGTTCCTGGCGGAGCAGGGGTACGCGTACCGGATCATGGACGCGGACGAGCTGTTGACAGACGAGGACGCGTAACGGCGGCCCCAGCCCGATTCCGGCTCGGTACGCTGGTCGTCGATGTACGGCCACGGCTAGGAGAGCGATCATGCCCCACCAGGACATCTACGAGGTTCTGTACACCGAGCCGGCAGCGCGTGACCGCGATCGCCTCGACCCTGTGCGCCGGGCCTCGTTCGACAAGGCAGTCGAGATTCTGGCGCGTGATCCTTACACGGAGGTCTCCCGGCCCATCGGCGCGGGCGAGCAGGACCGCGAAATCCGCCTCACCTCACAGATCGTGGCGGAGTACATGGTGTCGCGTGGGCGTCTGCTGCTGGTGGTACTGCGGATCTTCGACGACGCGGACGTCCTCTTCGTGGAGGACTGAACTCAGCGCCTGACGTGTGCCTCCTCGGCGAACTGGCCGAGGAGGACGACGCTCACGGCCGCACCCGCGAAGACCTTGATCGCGCGGATGGCGTTGCCGAATGCGTGGGCGGTGCCGCTCTCGGCGGCCTGGACGTCTGAGGTGACTGCTGCGGTAGCCATGTCTCCATGATGGATTCCGCGGGCCCGCCTGACATCGGCCTGCCGATGTAAACGGGCGGGCCCGGCCGTACGACTCCAGGATCATCCGGCCCCCTACGGGAGTCGGACCCCGACCCTGAGAGCCTCCCCCGGGCGCGCGATAAATCATTCGCGCGCCCCCGCTCCGCTGACTAGACTCGCGCGTCTGCCCGCCTCCCGTACCGCTCACCGGGAGCGCCGCCGCCCGGTCGGAAACCGGCCGGCCCCTCGCTCGTCCCACCGCACGTACGCCTGGAGGCAGCACCATGTCCGCGTCCGACCCGCTCTCCCGCGAGCGCGCCCATCTCGCCGAGTCCCGCACCGCGTTGCGCGCGATGCGCGCCGACGTCGAGGCACTCGACATCAAGGACGTCGCCGCGAACTGGGTCAACGCCGCCGTGCTCAGGAACCAGATCGAGCAGCGCATCATCGCCCTCGCGGACCTCGCGGACACCCCGCTGTTCTTCGGACGCCTCGACTATGTGCAGCGGGAGCGCTTCTACATCGGCCGCCGGCACGTCCACGACGCCGCGGGCGACCCCATGGTCATCGACTGGCGCGCCCCCGTCTCGCAGCCGTTCTACCGGGCCTCGAAGAAGGACCCGATGAGCGTCACGATGCGGCGCCGCTTCGGTTACACCGGCGGCGAGTTGACGGCGTACGAGGACGAGGACCTGACCGATTCCTCCAGCGGCGAGCAGGCGAGCAAGCTGCTCCAGTCGGAGATCGAGCGCCCGCGCGTCGGCCCGATGCGCGACATCGTCGCCACGATCCAGCCGGAGCAGGACCAGATCGTCCGGTCCGGGATCGGCGGCACGGTGTGCGTCCAGGGTGCGCCGGGCACCGGGAAGACGGCGGTCGGCCTGCACCGGGTCGCGTACCTCCTCTACGCGCACCGCGAGCGGCTCGCGCGCACGGGCACGCTGGTGATCGGCCCGAACCGGTCCTTCCTGCACTACATCGAGCAGGTCCTGCCCGCGCTCGGCGAGTTGAACGTCGCCCAGGCCACGGTCGACGACCTGGTGGCCCATGTCGAGGTGCGCGGCACCGACTCCGCGGCCGCGGCCCGGATCAAGGGCGACGCCCGCATGGCGGAGGTCCTGCGGCGCGCGGTGCGGTCGGGGGTGACGATGCCGGCGGAGCCGTTGGTCGTGGTGCGCGGCTCGCGCCGCTGGCGCGTTCCGGCGTACGAAGTCGAGGAGCTTGTACAGGAGTTGCTCGACCGTGACATCCGCTACGGCGCGGCCCGCGACGCCCTGCCGCAGCGCATCGCGCACGCGGTGCTGCTGCGGATGGAGCAGGCGGGCGAGGCGCCGGACGACCGCGTGCAGGACGCGGTGGCCCGCAACCCCGCGGTGAAGGCGGCCGTCAAGGCCGCCTGGCCGCCGGTCGACCCGGCGAAGCTGGTGCTGCGGCTGCTGTCCGACGCGGAGTTTCTCGCGGAGCACGCGGAGGGGGTGCTCTCCGCGGAGGAGCAGGCGGAGATCCTGTGGCCGAAGCCGGGCCGCGGCGTACGGACCGCCAAGTGGAGTGCGGCGGACGCGGTGTTGGTGGACGAGGCGAACGATCTCGTCTCCCGTACGCCCTCGTTGGGGCACGTCGTCCTCGACGAGGCGCAGGACCTCTCACCCATGCAGTACCGGGCCGTGGGGCGCCGGTGCAGTACGGGCTCGGCGACCATCCTCGGCGACATCGCCCAGGGCACGACGCCCTGGGCCACGCCGGACTGGCGGGAGGCGCTCCTCCACCTCGGCAAGCCGGAGGCGACGGTGGAGGAGCTGACGCAGGGCTTCCGCGTGCCGCGCCAGGTCATCGCGTACGCCTCGCGGCTGCTGCCGGCCATCGCCCCCGGCCTCACGGAGGCCACGTCGATCCGCGAGTCGGCGGGCGACTTCCGCGTACGGGAGGTCGCCGCGTCCGGGCTGGACGCGGCCGTGGTGGCCGCCTGCGGGGACGCGTTGGCGCGCGAGGGGTCGACCGGCCTGATCGCGGCGGACGGGCGCGTGCCCGTGCTCGCGGCGGCGCTGGACGCGGCGGGCCTGCGGTACGTGTCCCCCGGCGAGGAGACCACGGCCGACGCCCGTCTCACGCTCGTGCCGGCCACCCTGGCGAAGGGCCTCGAGTACGACCACGTCGTCCTCGACGAGCCGTCGGCGGTCGTCGCCGCCGAGCCGGACGAACGCACGGGGCTGCGCCGCCTGTACGTGGCGCTCACGCGGGCGGTGTCGGGGCTGGCGATCGTGCATGCCGCTCCGCTGCCGGATCAGCTGGCGGGGTAGGGGTCGCGCCCCGGCCCCACCCTCTCGCCGTCTCCCGGGGCTCCGCCCCCGGACCCCGTTTCGGGGGCTGCGCCCCCTGGCCCCCGAAACCGCGCTCCGCGCGGTTGTCCTCAATCGCCGGACGGGCTGAATTTTCGCGCGGCCTGGCACCATCAAGCCCGTCCGGCGATTGAGGACGAGCGGCGAAGCCGCGACAAGCGGGGTCCGGGGGCGGAGCCCCGGGAGACGGCGAGAGGGTGGGGCCGGGGCACAACCCCCTTACCCACCCAGCGACTTCATCAGCACATCCACCAACCCCGGGAACCGCCCCTCCAACTCCTCCCGCCGCAGCGACACATACCGGTTCCGCCCGACGGCCCGCGTCGTCGTGATCCCCGCCTCCCGCATCACCCGCATATGGTGCGACGCCGTCGACTTGTGCAGATGTCCCACGCCGAGCTCGTCGGACGAGCAGTGGTACTCACCACCCCGCGCGTACACGCCGAACAGTCCCAGCCGCACCGGATCCCCCAGCGCACCCAGCACCTTCACCAGCTCGATGTCCTCGACATCCGGCTGTGGCAGCCGTTCACCATCCACTGTTTGACACCTATCCAACAATCTCTATTGTTTGACGTGCATCCAACATTACCGAAGACCCGGAAGGGACATCCGTGCGTCTGCGCCTGCTCCTGCTCGCCCTCGGCACCTTCGCCATGGGCACCGACTCCATGGTCATGGCGGGGATCCTCGACGGGATCGCCCGCGACATGGACGTCTCCGTCTCGGCCGCGGGCCAGGCGGTCACCGTGTTCGCGCTCGCGTACGCGCTTCTCGCGCCCGTACTCGCCGCGCTGACGGCCCGCTGGCCGCGCCGCACACTGCTGCTCACCGCGCTCGCGGTGTTCACGGCGGCCAACGCGCTGACCGCCGTCGCCCCCGACTACCCCACCCTGCTCGCCACCCGCGTGCTCGCCGCCGCCGGGGCCGCGCTCTACACCCCGACCGCGAACGCGGTAGCCGTCGGCCTCGTGCCGCCGGAGCGGCGCGGACGGGCCATCGCCACCGTGCTCGGCGGCATGACCGTGGCCACCGCACTCGGCGTCCCGCTCGGCGCCTGGATCGGCCGCACCGACTGGCGCTGGACGATGTGGCTCGTCGTGGCACTCGGCACCGCCGCGTTCATCGGACTCGCCGCCCTGCTGCGCGGACTGCCCGCCACGGCCACCGCGCCCGGCCTCCGCGAGCGCCTCGCACCCCTGCGAGACCGCCGCGTCGTCGGCGCGGCCGCCACGACGTTCGTCTTCTTCCTCGCCTTCAACACCGTCTACATCTATCTGGCCACCGCCGTCCGCCCGGCAACGGGCGGCGACCAGAACCAGCTCAGCCTGGTCCTGCTGGTGTACGGCGTCGCCTCGGTCGCGGGCAGCTGGCTCGGCGGCCGGGCGGTCGACCGGGCCGGGGTGCGCGCGGTCCTGATCACCGGCGGCACGACCGTGGCACTCGCCTTCGCCGCGCTGCCCTGGCTGTCGCGGACGATGCCGGGCACGCTCGTCTACAGCGTGGTCACCCCGGTCGTCGGCTGGGCCGTCGGCGTCGCCCTCCCGCACCGGCTGGCCTCCATCGACCCGCCGAGCGCACCGCTGCTCATCTCCCTCAACAGCAGCGCGCTCTACCTCGGCATCGCCGCGGCCGGCGGCACCGGCAGCCTGGCCATCGCGCTGTTCGGCGCGCACTGGTTCCCGCTCGCGGGAGCGGTGCTCGCGGTGGCGTCCGTCGTCATCGCGCGGGCGACGACCGCCCGCACCACCACTCCCGCCTACGCCGCGTCGAGCGCCTCGCGCCAGACCCGTACGGCCGCCGCGTCGACCGGCGAGTCCCAGCCCGCGGGACGCGCCGCGCCGCCGATGTGAAAGGCATCGATGCCCGCGGCCCGCAGCACCGGCACGTGCTTGAGCTTCAGCCCGCCGCCGGCCATGATCCGCGGCTCGTACCCCGGTTCGTCGCCCCGGCCCGCCTCGGCCAGCAGCGTGGCCAGGCCGTCGTCAACGCCGGACGCGGAGCCGGCCGTGAGGTAGGTGTCCAGCCCCGGCTGGTCCGCGAGCTGCTTGCGGAGCGCGTCGCGGTCGGCGGCCCGGTCGATGGCGCGGTGGAACGTCCACCGCGCCCGCGGCCCGAGCACATCGGTCAGCGCGGCCACGGCCGGCAGGTCCGCCCGGCCGTCCTCGGCCAGGAAGCCGAGGACGAACTCCCGCGCCCCCTCGGCACGCAGCGCCCGCGCGTCCGCGCACAGCGCGGCCAGCGCCGCGGCACCGCCGACGGCGAACCCGTCCGCCGCGCGCAGCATCACACGCACCGGGATGTCGACGGCGTCCCGGACCGCCACGAAGGTCGCCAGAGCCGGGGTGAGGCCGTCGGAGGCCATGTCACTGACCAGCTCGAGCCGGTCCGCCCCGCCGGCCTGCGCGGCCACCGCGTCCTCGGGGCCCAGCGCGATCACTTCGAGAATTGGTCTAGACATGTAGCACAGAGTGCCACATCGGTGTCCCTTACAGAAAGCCGTGCCACACCATCGGCGTACACAATTGGCCTATGGCAGTCACGCCCGAACACCCGGCACCCGAACACCCGGCGGCCCCCGCCCTGCGCGCCCGCTGGGCCGAGGCGATCGCACAGGCCCGCGCCGAGGACCCCGACGGGCGGTACGCGGACAACCTCCTCGCCCGCTGGTCGGAACCGCAGCGGCACTACCACACCCCCACCCACCTGGCCGCCGTCCTGGACCGCGTCGACGAGCTGGCCGGCCACGCCGAGGACGCCACCGCCGTACGCCTCGCCGCCTGGTTCCACGACGTCGTCTACCTCCCCGAGCGCTCGGAGAACGAGGAGCGCAGCGCCCGCCTCGCCGAGCGCGCCCTGCCGGAGCTGGGGGTCGGCGAGGCCCGTACCGCCGAGGTCGCCCGCCTCGTCCGCCTCACCGTCACCCACGACCCCGCCCCGGGCGACCGCAACGGCGAGGTCCTGTGCGACGCGGACCTCGCCGTGCTCGGCGGCGGTCCCCAGGACTACGCGGCCTACGCGGCAGCCGTCCGCCAGGAGTACGGCTTCGTGCCCGACGCCGCCTTCCGCGCCGGCCGCGCGGATATCCTGCGCCAACTCCTGGTCCTGCCCCGCCTGTTCCGCACCCCGCGAGGTCAGGAGCTCTGGGAACGCACCGCCCGCCGCAATCTCGCGGCGGAGCTGGAGCTGCTCTCCGTCTGACGGGCACGGGAGCGGGCCGGCCCGCGCGCGGAGGAGTCGGCGGGGGTCAACAGGCCGAGGATCGCGGCGGTTCCGAGGGTCATGACAGCGATACGGCGCATGAAATACCTCTTATCCGGTCATCGGTGCTGGCACATCACGGCTGCCCGGCACCTGACGCGACATGCGCGACGTCACTCGTACGAGGACGGCCGAAACGGTCCCTCGGTGTGATGTACGAAGCCCTTGGGCCGGCGCAGTCCCGCGCTCCGCAACAACCGCACCAGCTCCCGGCTGTTGGCCTCGATCGCGCCCTGCCGCACCACGTCCGCGTACGAGGTCTCCGGCACGTCGTAGTGGTCGCGGTCGAAGGCCCGGGCGGGCAGGCCGAGCCGGGCCGCGAAGGCGTGCAGCTCCTCGAAGCCCGTGTCGCTGATCAGGTGGGACCACATCCGGCCGTGACCGGGCCAGGTCGGCGGGTCGACGTAGAGCGTCACGCGCGCCGCACCGACGCCAGCGAGCCCACCGGCGCCACCAGCACCGCCTGCTTGGCGCACGCCCAGTGCGGATCCGGCCCCAGCTCGGGCTCGACCTCGAGCGCGTGCAGGTCGCCGGACTCGGCGCACACAGGACACAGCGGCCAGCGGCCGTACCGGTCGAGCAGCGCGTCCTGGACGTCCTGGGCCACCAGCCCGGCCAGGTACTCGGCGCCTTCGGGCCACTGCTCGACCCACCACCGCCGCCCCGCGACCGCGTCCTCGACGAGCGACACGACATCCGCCTCGGCCACATCACCGGCCGCCAGATCGGCGAGAACGAGTGCCCGCGCCGCGTGCAGTGCCTGTTCGAGCTCCATGCGTGCCATTGTCCGGGACGCGGACGCTTGACGGCACATCGGGCCGAAAATACCTTTCGGAGGGTGAGCAGCAAACTGAAAGAAACTTTCACCGTCGCTCCACCCGCCCCCACGGCCCTGGCCGCCAAGGTCCGCACCCTCGCCCCCACGATGACCCGCTCCATGCAGCGCGTCGCCGACGCCGTGGTGGGCGACCCGGCGGGCTCGGCCGCGCTCACCGTCACCGGACTCGCGGAGCGCACCGGCACCAGCGAGGCCACCGTCGTGCGCACCGCCCGCGTCCTCGGCTACCCCGGCTACCGCGACCTGCGGCTCGCCCTCGCCGCCCTCGCGGCCGAACAGGCCGCGGGCCGGGCGCCCGCCGTCACCGCCGACATCGCGGTGGACGACCCGCTCGCCCACGTCGTCGCCAAGCTCGCCCGGGAAGAGGCCCAGTGCCTCGCCGACACCGCCGCCGGGCTCGACACCGCCCAGCTGGAGTCGGCCGTCGCCGCGCTCGCCACCGCCCGGCGCATCGACGTGTACGGCATCGGGGCCTCCAACCTCGTCGGCCAGGACCTCGTCCAGAAGCTGCTCCGCATCGGCCTGATCGCCCACGCGCCCGCCGACCCCCACCTGGCCGTCACCAACGCGGTCCAGCTCCGCGCCGGGGACGTGGCGATCGCCATCACCCACTCCGGGCGCACCACCGACGTCATCGAACCGCTGCGGGTCGCCTTCGAGCACGGCGCCACCACGGTCGCCGTCACCGGCCGCCCGGACGCCGAGATCGCCCAGTACGCCGACCATGTGCTCACCACCTCCTCGGCCCGCGAGAGCGAGCTGCGCCCGGCGGCGATGTCCAGCCGCACCAGCCAACTCCTCGTCGTGGACTGCCTGTTCATCGGCGTCGCCCAGCACACGTACGCGACCGCCGCCCCCGCCCTGTCCGCCACCTACGAGGCACTCGCCCACCGCCACGACCCGCGCGCCAACCGGTGAAGGGCTCCTCGCCATGACATCGACCGCCGCCTTCGCCGCACTCCGCGCCCAGCTCGCCGCGCTGACCACCGAGGAGTTCCGTCCCGACCTCGCGGACATCGACCGGCTGCCCACCCGCGCCATCGCCGGCATCATGAACGCCGACGACGCCACCGTCGCCGCCGCCGTCGGCGCCCAACTCCCGCGGATAGCCGAGGCCATCGACGCCACGGCCGCCCGGATGGCACGCGGCGGACGGCTGGTCTACGCGGGCGCGGGCACCGCCGGACGGCTCGGGGTGCTGGACGCCAGCGAATGCCCGCCGACGTTCAACACCGGCCCCGGCCAGGTGGTCGGGCTCGTCGCGGGCGGGCCCGCCGCCCTGGTCACGGCCGTCGAAGGAGCCGAGGACGACGAGGAGTCGGCCGCCGCGGACCTGGACGCCCTGCGGATCGGGCCCGACGACACCGTCGTCGGCATCTCCGCCTCGGGCCGCACGCCCTACGCCCTCGGCGCTGTCCGGCACGCCCGCCGCGCCGGGGCGCTCACCATCGGGCTGGCCTGCAACGCCTCCTCGGCCCTCGGGGCCGCCGCCGAGCATGCCATCGAGGTCGTCGTCGGCCCCGAACTCCTCACCGGATCCACCCGGTTGAAGGCGGGCACCGCCCAGAAGCTCGTCCTCAACATGCTCTCGACCATCACCATGATCCGGCTCGGCAAGACCTACGGAAACCTGATGGTCGACGTCCGGGCCACCAACGACAAACTGCGCGCACGCTCCCTGCACATCGTCTCGCTCGCCACCGGCGCCTCCGACACGGAGGCCGGGGCCGCGCTGGGCGAGACCGGCGGAGAGGTGAAGAACGCCATCCTCGTCCTCCTCGGCGGGGTCGACGGCCCCACCGCCGCCCGCCTGCTGGAAGAGTCCGGCGGTCACCTGCGCGCGGCACTCGACCTCGTCCGAGGCCACCCGGAACCCCCACCAGGCAAGGCGCCATGGCACCAGACACCATCACCACCGACCTCCTCCCCCTCCTCGGCGGACCCGGGAACATCGCCACCGTCACCGCCTGCATGACCCGTCTGCGCCTGACCGTCCACGACCGCGCGCTGGTCCGGGACGCCGGACTACGGGCGCTGCCAGGGGTCTTGGGCGTCGTCGAGGACGGCCCGTCCTACCAGATCGTCCTCGGTCCGGGCACCGCCGCCCGCGCCGCCGCCGAGCTGGAGCCCCTGCTCCTCGCCGACCGGGGCGCACACATCCGCACCACCCAACAGGCCCGCAACTCCACCCCGTTGAAACACATGCTGCGCCGCATCGCGCAGATCTTCATCCCCCTGATCCCGGCCCTCATCGGCTGCGGCCTCATCGCGGGCCTGGCAGGCCTGAACCCGGCCCCTTCCCTCACCCCTGCCCTCATCGCCGTCTCCTCCGGCTTCATGTCCCTGATCGCCGTGTTCGTCGGCTACAACACCGCCAAGGAGTTCGGCGGGACCCCGGTGCTGGGCGGTGCCGTCGCGGCCGTCGTCATGTACCCGGGTGTGAGCCGCGTGCACGCCTTCGGCGTCCCCCTGTCCCCCGGCCAGGGCGGGGTCATCGGCGCACTGTGCGCGGCGCTGCTGGCCGTGGGTGTGGAGCGTACCTGCCGCCGTGTGGTCCCCACCGCCCTCGACACCCTGCTCACCCCGGCCCTCACGGTCCTGCTCCCCGGCCTCGCCACCGTCTACGGCCTGATGTACGCGGCCGGTGAACTCTCCGCCGCCATCGGCCACTTCACCGGCTGGCTGCTCACGCACGGCGGCGCCGTCACGGGCTTCGTGCTCGGGGGGCTGTTCCTGCCGCTGGTGATGCTGGGCCTGCACCAGGCCCTGATCCCCATCCACACCACCCTCATCGCCGAACAGGGCTACACGGTCCTGCTCCCCCTCCTCTCCATGGCGGGCGCGGGCCAGGTGGGCGCCGCCCTCGCCGTGCACGTCCGGCTCCCCTCGGTACGCGGGGTGGTCCGCTCCGCCCTCCCGGCGGGCCTGCTGGGCATCGGCGAGCCGCTCATCTACGGCGTCTCCCTGCCGCTGGGCCGCCCGTTCGCCACCGCCTGCGTCGGCGGCGCGTTCGCGGGCGGCTTCGTCGGCCTGCTGGGCCAACTGGGCCACCAGGTGGGCACCACAGCCATCGGCCCCTCCGGCTGGGCCCTGTTCCCCCTCCTGCGGGGCAACCACGGCGGCCTGCCGCAGGCAGCGGCCGTGTACGGCGGGGGCTTGCTGGTGGGCTACGGGGTCGGCTTCGCCGCGACGTATCTGTTCGGGTTCACATCCAGCCCGCTGGACAACTCCAGCGCGGGCGCGAAATCCAGCCCGTCCGGCGTTTGAGGACACGCGGCGAAGCCGCGTTCGGGGTCCGGGGCGGAGCCCCGGAAAACGCCCGAGGGCGGCACCCCCAGCAGGGGTACCGCCCTCGGTACATGTCCGATGGACGCTGAGCCGCGAAGCGACTCAGAAGTCCATCTCACCACCCGGCATGCCACCCGGAGCAGCCGCAGCGGCCTTCTCCGGCTTGTCGGCAATGACAGCCTCGGTCGTGAGGAACAGCGCCGCGATGGACGCGGCGTTCTGCAGCGCGGAGCGCGTCACCTTCGCCGGGTCGATGATGCCCTCGGCGATCATGTCGACGTACTCGCCGGTCGCGGCGTTCAGGCCGTGGCCGACGGCCAGGTTGCGCACCTTCTCCACGATGACGCCACCCTCGAGGCCGGCGTTCACGGAGATCTGCTTGAGCGGGGCCTCCAGGGCCAGCTTCACAGCGGCGGCACCAGTGGCCTCGTCACCCTCGAGGTCCAGCTTCTCGAAGACCGAGGAAGCCTGCAGCAGGGCCACGCCACCACCGGCGACGATGCCCTCCTCGACGGCGGCCTTCGCGTTGCGGACGGCGTCCTCGATGCGGTGCTTGCGCTCCTTGAGCTCCACCTCGGTCGCGGCACCGGCCTTGATGACGGCCACGCCGCCGGCCAGCTTCGCCAGACGCTCCTGCAGCTTCTCGCGGTCGTAGTCGGAGTCGCTGTTCTCGATCTCGGCGCGGATCTGGTTGACGCGGCCCTGGACCTGCTCGCTGTCACCGGCACCGTCGACGATGGTCGTCTCGTCCTTGGTGATGACGACCTTGCGGGCGCGGCCGAGCAGGTCGAGACCGGCGTTCTCCAGCTTGAGGCCGACCTCCTCGGAGATGACCGTGCCACCGGTGAGGATGGCGATGTCGCCCAGCATGGCCTTGCGGCGGTCGCCGAAGCCCGGGGCCTTGACGGCGACGGACTTGAAGGTGCCGCGGATCTTGTTGACGACCAGCGTGGACAGGGCCTCGCCCTCGACGTCCTCGGCGATGATCAGCAGCGGCTTGCCGGACTGCATGACCTTCTCCAGCAGCGGAAGGAGGTCCTTCACCGCGGAGACCTTGGAGTTGACGATGAGGATGTAGGGGTCCTCGAGGGACGCCTCCATGCGCTCCATGTCGGTCGCGAAGTACGCCGAGATGTAGCCCTTGTCGAAGCGCATACCCTCGGTGAGCTCAAGCTCCAGACCGAAGGTCTGGGACTCCTCGACGGTGATGACGCCTTCCTTGCCGACCTTGTCCATGGCCTCGGCGATCAGCTCGCCGATCTGGGTGTCGGCGGCGGAGATGGAGGCGGTGGAGGCGATCTGCTCCTTGGTCTCCACGTCCTTGGCCTGCTCGAGCAGCGAGGCGGAGACGGCCTCGACGGCCTTCTCGATGCCGCGCTTCAGGGCCATCGGGTTGGCGCCGGCGGCAACGTTGCGCAGGCCCTCGCGGACCAGCGCCTGGGCGAGGACGGTCGCGGTCGTCGTGCCGTCACCGGCGACGTCGTCCGTCTTCTTCGCGACCTCCTTGACCAGCTCGGCGCCGATCTTCTCGTACGGGTCCTCGAGCTCGATCTCCTTGGCGATGGACACACCATCGTTGGTGATCGTGGGGGCGCCCCACTTCTTCTCGAGGACGACGTTGCGGCCCTTGGGGCCGAGGGTGACCTTGACGGCGTCGGCGAGCTGGTTCATCCCGCGCTCGAGACCGCGCCGTGCCTCCTCGTCGAACGCGATGATCTTGGCCATGTGAAGTGGTCCTCCCGGACTGGGGTGGATTGCTCCGGACCGCACCGGCGCCCGCGACGGACGGCCCACGGGCCCGGCGGTTCCTTGCCCCGCCCGACTCGCCGACCTCACCGACGGTCCAAATCTGTCACTCTCACTGGGAGAGTGCTAAGCCCAATGATTAGCACTCGGCCCCACCGAGTGCAAGCGACTCAGGGATATCCGGGGCCGGAATCAGGGCTCCGCCGGGGATGCGAGCGGGCATGCGAAGGGCCCGTACCCACGAGGTACGGGCCCTTCGCACAAATCGGATGACCGGGTGGTCGATGCGTCGCGGGTCAGACGGCCAGCTTCACCATGTCCGCCTGAGGCCCCTTCTGGCCCTGCGAGATCTCGAACTCGACCCGCTGCCCTTCCTCGAGGGTGCGGTAACCGTCCATCTGGATCGCGCTGTAGTGGACGAAAACATCCGCACCACCGTCGACCGCGATGAAGCCGTACCCCTTCTCCGCGTTGAACCACTTGACGGTGCCCTGAGCCATGCCTAACTCCCCTATTACTGGCCCTTGCACAGGACCGCACTTCGCGGGCCCGGGTCAGACCTCACCCCCGACAGGTGGGGGTGTGCGCCGGAACGCGTCGACCGCGGCTGAATGTATCTGCACGGATGCCGTCTGCAACAGGTCAGAAGGACGAGAAATCGGAGGGTGGCCGATCGGAAAGATTGGGTGAACTGCGGATGTTCCAGGGCAAGTCGGACCGGACACACCCCAACCAACCCGACAATTAACGCGCATATTTCCTGCGCAACTTGACGGGTTCTCATATGCGTTCGGCACTGACACCGGAGGGGGAACGGCCCAACTGTATCGCGGTTCAACAGACGGAATCGCCCCGTCCGGTTCCGGACGGGGCGATTGCCGTGTCGCACTGGGCAGTTGTGAAGAAGGGGAAAAAGTCAGCCGCCCGCGACGGCCGGGATGATCGAGACGCCTGCGCCGTCCGGCGTCGCCGCTTCGAGGCCGCCCTCGAAGCGGACGTCGTCGTCGTTGACGTAGACATTCACGAACCGGCGCAGCCGGCCGCCCTCATCGAGGACACGGGCGGCGATGCCGGGGTGGTTGTGCTCGAGCGACGCGATCACCTCACCGAGGGTGGCCCCGTCGGCGGAAACCTCCGCCTGGCCGGAGGTGTAAGTGCGGAGGATGGTGGGAATGCGGACTGTCACGCTCATGGGGTTGTTCGCCTTTCGGGTGGTGGGTGGTTGCTGTGGGCAGAGGGTGCCCCGGTCCCGCCCTTTCACCGTTTCCTCCGGGGCTCCGCCCCGGACCCCGAAACCGGGCTGAATTCCAGCCCGGCCGGCGTTTGAGGCCGAGCGGCGAAGCCGCGACAAGCGGGGTCTGGGGCGCAGCCCCAGGAAACGGCGAAAGGGCGGGGCCGGGGCACAAACCCTTAGAGCCCCGCGGAGCGAAACGCGTCCAGCGACGGGCGGATCGTCGCCGTCGGCCCCGCCGCCACCGCGTCAAGCGTCTTGAGACCGTCGCCCGTGTTCAGCACGACCGTGGTCAGCCCCGGATCCAGCGCACCGGAGTCGATCAGCTTGCGGGTGACCCCGACCGTCACCCCGCCCGCGGTCTCCGCGAAGATCCCCTCCGTACGGGCCAACACCCGGATCGCGTCCACCACTTCCGCGTCCGTCACATCCTCGACGGCCCCGCCCGTCCTCCGGGCGATGTCGAGGACGTACGGCCCGTCCGCCGGATTGCCGATCGCGAGCGACTTGGCGATCGTGTCCGGCCGCACCGGCCGCACCACGTCATGGCCGTCCTTGAACGCCCGCGACACCGGCGAGCACCCCTCCGCCTGCGCACCGAAGATCCGGTACGGGCGGTCCTCGACCAGCCCGAGCGCGATCAGCTCCCGCAACCCCTTGTCGACCTTCGTCAGTTGCGACCCGGAGGCGACGGGAACCACGATCTGGTCCGGCAGCCGCCACCCCAGCTGCTCGCAGATCTCGTACGCCAGGGTCTTCGACCCCTCCCCGTAGTACGGGCGGAGGTTGACGTTGACGAACCCCCACCCCTCACCCGCCGGATCCCCGATCAGCTCGGAGCAGAAGCGGTTCACGTCGTCGTACGTGCCCTCGATGCCGACGAGGTCGCCGCCGTAGACCGCGGCCATGACGACCTTGCCCGTCTCGAGGTCGTGCGGGATGAACACGCACGACCGCAGCCCCGCCCGCGCCGCCGCGGCACCCACCGCACCGGCCAGGTTGCCCGTCGACGAGCAGGACAGCGTCGTGAAGCCGAAGGCACGTGCCGCCTCGACGGCGATCGCGACGACACGGTCCTTGAAGGAATGCGTCGGGTTGCCGGAGTCGTCCTTGACGAACAGCTCACCCGTGACGCCCAGTTCGCGGGCGAGGTTGTCGGCCTTGACCAGCTTGGTGAAGCCGGGGTTGAGGTTCGGCCGGTCCGCGACGTCCTCGGGGACGGGCAGCAGCGGGGCATAGCGCCAGATGTTCGGCGGACCGGACTCGATCCGGCGCCGCAGCGCCTCAGGGTCACCGCCCGGCAGTTCGTACGCCACCTCGAGCGGACCGAAGCAGGCGACACAGGCGAAGACCGGCCCGAGAGCGACGCGCTCGCCGCACTCGCGGCAGGAGAGCGCGACGGCGGGACCGAAAGAAGTAACGCGTTCAACGGCTTGCACAGCCATGGAGGCGAGGCCCTTTCTCCTCATCTTCCCCGTGGCGAACCTCGCCACGAGACGGAATTGGCACCTTCCCCGCCGGGAGCCTCGCGTTCGAGAACGAGACCGGCTGGAGGGTTGCCGGGGCTTCAACGGGCCGTGTCCCTCTGCCCCTCTGGATGAGCGGTATGGCCCGGGCATGGCCCGGGCGTTTGTGCGCGCGACGACCCCGACATACGGGAGCCGTCCGCGTTGTTCAAGACTGTAACCGAAGGCCCCGGCCCGAGAGAGGGCCGTCCGTAACGCGAGATGCATCACAAACAAGGAGTCGTGCACGTGCTGGAAGAGGTGGAACGCTGGCTGTCCCGGCGGTCCTGGTCGGCGGCCGACCGCCCGCTCGACCGGCTGCTCGCCGCCAAGCGGGACACCGGGACCACGGTCAGCGTGGTGCTGCCCGCGCTGAACGAGGAGGCGACGGTCGGCGAGATCGCCGCCACGATCCGCCGCGAGCTGATGACCCGGGCCGTGCCGCTGGTGGACGAGCTGGTGGTGCTGGACTCCGGCTCCACGGACCGTACGTCCGAGGTCGCGGCGGCGGCCGGGGCGCGCGTCGTGCACCGGGACAGCGTGCTGCCGCGGCTGCCCGCGATGCCCGGCAAGGGCGAGGTGCTGTGGCGGTCGCTGCTGGTGACGACCGGCGACATCGTGTGCTTCATCGACGCCGACCTGCGCGAATTCTCGGCGTCCTTCGTCTCGGGGATCATCGGCCCGCTGCTGACCGACCCGGACGTCGCCTTCGTCAAGGGCATGTACGACCGTCCGCTCGGCACGACGGCGGGCCAGGGCGGCCGGGTGACCGAGCTGGTGGCCCGCCCGCTGCTGAACCTGCACTGGCCGCAGCTGGCCGGCTTCGTCCAGCCGCTGGGCGGCGAGTACGCGGCGCGACGCGACCTGCTGGAGCGGCTGCCGTTCCCCGTCGGCTACGGCGTCGAGCTCGGGCTGCTGGTGGACGCACTGCACACGGTGGGCCTGGACGCGATGGCCCAGGTGGACGTGGGCGTACGCAAGCACCGCCATCAGGACGGCCTGGCCCTCGGCCGGATGGCCGCCGCGATCTACCGCACCGCACAGCTGCGGCTGGCCCGCGCGCCCCTGGTACGGCCGGTGCTCACGCAATTCGAGCGCACGGCGGAGGGCTTCGTTCCGCGCATCTATGCAGTGGACACCGAGGAACGCCCCCCCATGGCGGACATCCCCGAGTACGCGCGGCACCGCGCGGCGTAAGCGTACGTTTGCGCGGATCGCGCGGCGGCAAGGCTCGCGTCATGGTTGCCGAGCACACGCACTCCGCCCCGATCGTCGTGGCCTCCAATCGGGGCCCCGTCTCGTACCGGCTGGACGAGGACGGCACGCTGACGGCCGGCCGGGGCGGCGGGGGTCTGGTGTCGGGGCTCAGCGCCCTGCCCTCCGGTTCCGGCGCGCTATGGGTGTGCGCCGCGCTCGGCGAGGGGGACCGCCGCGCGGCACGGCGGTCGGGCGGCAGACTCGACGCCGCCGACACCGGCGGCCACCGGGTGCGGATGCTGGACATCGCGCCGGAGACCTTCTCCGCCGCGTACAACGGCATCGCCAACTCCGTGCTGTGGTTCGTCCATCACATGCTCTACCAGACCCCGCTCGAGCCCGTCTTCGACGACCGCTTCCGCGCCCAGTGGGCGGCGTACGAGGCCTACAACGCCGCCTTCGCGGACACGCTCGCCGAGGAGGCGGCCGAGGGCGCGGTCGCCCTGGTGCAGGACTACCATCTCGCGCTGGTTCCCGGCCTGTTGCGCGAGCGGCGGCCCGACCTGCGGATCGGGCACTTCTCCCACACCCCCTGGGCCCCGCCGGACTACTACGCCCTGCTGCCCGACGACGTGGCCGCGCAGGTGCTGCGCGGCATCCTCGGCGGCGACCGCGCGGGATTCCTCACCCGGCGCTGGGCCGAGGCCTTCGCCGCGTGCTGCGCCCGGGTGCTGGGCGCGGAGCCGCTGTACGAGGACGGCACGGCGGTGGCCGTCCGCTTCGAGGGCCGTACGACCCGGCTCGGCGTGCACGGCCTCGGCGCGGACGCGGACTTCCTGCGGGAGCGCGCGCACCGGCCGGACGTCGAGGAGCGCCTGGCCGTGCTGCGCGAGCGGATCGGCCCGGACCGCAAGACGATCGTGCGCGTGGACCGCACCGAGCTGTCCAAGAACATCGTGCGCGGCCTGCACGCCTACCGGCGGCTGCTCGAGGACCACCCGCAGTGGCACGGCCGGGTGGTGCACATCGCCTTCGCCTACCCCTCGCGGCAGGACCTGGCGGTCTACCGCGAGTACACCGCCACCGTCGAACGGGTCGCCGCGGAGATCAACGAAACCTTCGGCACGGACGGTTGGCAGCCGGTCGACCTGCACGTCAAGGACGACTTCGCCCGCTCGCTGGCCGCCTACCGGATGGCCGACGTGGCCCTGGTCAACCCGATCCGCGACGGCATGAACCTGGTCGCCAAGGAGATGCCGGTCGTCTCCGACCACGGCTGTGCGCTGGTGCTCTCCCGGGAGGCCGGCGCCGCGGCCGAACTCGCCGAGGAATCCCTGCTGGTCAACCCCTACGACGTGGAGGCCACGGCCCGGGCCCTGCACGAGGCCCTGCTGATGGAACCCGCCGAACGGGCGGACCGCACCAAGCGGCTGGCCGCCGCGGCGACGGCCCTGCCGCCCGCACGCTGGTTCCTCGACCAACTACGGGCCCTGGAACGCCTGTAAGGGGCAGGGGCATCTGTAAAAGTCTGTAAAGGGTGGGGCGCGAGCGGCGCGGCGCGCCGGAGTGTGCGCCGTCCGCGCTTCGCCGGGGCTGGCTGGACCACCACGACCCGGGGTACACATGTGATCATGTCAATTGCTCCGCGCTGGCTGGCACTTGCGGCGGCCGCTGCCGCCCTCGTCGCCGTCACCACCACCGGCTGTTCCTCCGATTCCGGCAAGAAGTCCGACGCCAAGGACTCCTCCGCGCCGTCCGCGTCCGGCGACCAGGGCAAGGCGTCCGGCGGACCGTCCTCGTCCGAGGGCGTCACCGGGCAGGCCGTGCCGGTCGGGTCCGGTCCGCAGAAGACGTACACCGCGCAGCAGCAGCCCGCCCCGGGCACCTGCGCCTACCACTACACGGCCAACAAGGAGCCGCTCCCGGACCCCAAGTGCACACCGGGCGCGACCAATCCGAAGGTCACCCAGGCCACCATCAAAGAAACGATCTGCCAGAGCGGTTACACCAAGGGCATCCGCCCGCCGGTGAGCGTCACCAACCGCGAGAAGGCCGACAACGCGAAGTCCTACGGCTACAAGGGCACCATGCGGGACGCCGAGTACGACCACCTCATCAGCCTCCAGCTCGGCGGCGACCCCAACGACCCCCGCAATCTCTGGATCGAGCCCCCCTCCCCCGGCCACAAGGAGGGCGCGGGGCCCAACAACCCCAAGGACGTGGTCGAGACCAAGCTGAAGAACGCGATCTGCTCGGGCAAGGCGGACCTGACGAAGGTCCAGCGCGCCATCGCCCATGACTGGACCACGGCCCTGGCCGCGGTCGGTGTCAAGGACGACGGCAAGACGCCGCCGGCGGCCAAGGAGGAGGCCGGGGACGGCGATTGAGCCGGCTCCGCCATGGGGCGGGCCGGCGCACGGTCACCCGAGCCGGCCCGCCAGGGCGTCCAGCAGCGCGACCACTCCGCCCGGGCCGTCCACGACCACATCCGCCCGGGCCGCCAGCTCGGCGACCTCCGTGCTCCCGCTGCACACCAGCAGCCCCGCCGTCCCCTCGGCCCGCAGTCGCTCGACCGCCGCGAACGCGGCCAGGTCGCCGAGGTCGTCGCCCGCGTACAGCACGCACTCGGCACCGGTCTCGCGCACGTACTCCGCGAGGGCGGCACCCTTGTCGACGCCCGGCGGGCGCAACTCCAGCACCAGCCGCCCCGGTTCGACGATCAGCCCGTGCCGCCCGGCGAGTTCGGTGAGCGGGGCGAGCAGGGCCTCGTACGCGGCCTGCGGGTCGTCGGCGCGGCGGGTGTGGACGGCGATGGCGCGCCCCTTGTCCTCGACCCACGTGCCCTGCCAGGCACCGGATTCGTCGAGCACGCCCGGCAGTTCAGCCTCCACGGCCGTAACGCCCGGGTGCGGTGCGGGGGCCCGTACGGTGCCGGTCACCGCGTCCCACCGCTCGGCGCCGTAGTGCCCGAGCACGACCAGGTGTTCCAGGCCCAGGACCCCGGCGAAGCCGCCGTAGCGCACCGCGACGCCGGCCGGACGGCCGGTGATCACGGCGACGGAGGCCAGGCGCGGGGCGATACGGGCGAGCGCGGGCACGGCCCCGGGGTGGGCGCGGGCCTGCTCGGGATCGGGCACGATCTCGGCGAGCGTACCGTCGAAGTCCAGCGCGACGACCGCGCGTTCGGGCCGTTTCACCAGTGCGGCGAGGCCGTCGCGGCCGGCGGCGGTCACGGGTTCCGGGAGAGGGTGGCTGCCCATGCGCCCGACCCTACCGGGCTCCCGAGCGGGGCGTACCGGAACCGTCAGCGGCGCTCGCGGCGGGCGTCGCGCAGCCGACGCAGCCGGTTGACCGTGACGGGGTCGTGCGCGAGGGCGCGCGGGTCGTCCAGCAGGGCGTTGAGCAGCTGGTAGTAGCGGGTCGGCGTGATGCCGAGCCGCTCGCGCACGGCCCGTTCCTTGGCGCCGGGCCCCGGCCACGACTCCCGTTCCAGGGCGAGGACGGCGCGGTCGCGGTCCGAGAGCTCTGCGTCCGCCACCCGGTCCACGCTAGCGGACGCCGTCCATCGCGGAGGCCTCGCGCTTGATCTCGGCGAGGACACCGGCCGGGTCGCCGCCCTTCTGCACGGCGTCGCCGATCTTCTCCTTGATCGTCTTGCTGACCCTGGCCCACGACGTCTTGTTGGCCGGGTAGAACTCGGCGTTCTGCAGCTGCTTCAGGAACGGGATGAGGTCCTTGCGGACGCCTTCCTTCTGCATCTCCTGGGACGCCGACTCGGTCACCGGCAGCAGGTCGTAGCGGCCGGTGAAGTCCAGCACGGTCTGGGTGCCGTAGAGGAAGTCGAGGAACTGGCCGACCTCCTTGCTGTGGCCGCGCTGCTTGAAGGACATCAGCCAGTCGGCGACACCCATCGTCGACTTGGCGAGCCCGGTGATGCCCGGCAGCGGCGCCATCCCGAACTTCACGCCGCCCGCCTCGGCCTGCTGCATCAGGCTGGGGTGGCCGTTGAGCATGCCGACCTGCCCCTTGGAGAACGCGTCGAACACGTCCTGGCGGTTGGTGCGGGCGGGGTTGCCGGGGCCGGTGAGGCCCTTGCCCACGAGCTCGTCACGCAGCCAGGTGAAGGCCTTGATATTCGCGGCCGAGTCGATGACGTAGTCGTCGTTCTTGTCGGTGTAGCCACCACCGGCGCCCAGCATCCACATGAAGGCCTCGGCGGGGGCCTCCTCGGGACCGAGCGGCAGGCCGAAAGGCATCTTCACGCCCGGCACATCCTTGAGCTTGACGGCCGCGGCCTGGAGCTCGTCCCAGCTCTCGGGCGCCTTGAGGATGCCCGCCTTCTCGAAGAGCGTCTTGTTGTAGAAGAGCATGCGCGTCGAGGAGACGAACGGCAGACCGTACTGGATCCGGTGCACCTCGCCCGTCTTGGCGATCGCGTCGATGAAGTCGGACTGGGTGGGTATGGAGAGCAGCTGGTCGGCGCTGTAGAGCTTGCCCGCCGCCGCGAAGTCGGCGTACGCGCCGATCTGCGCGATGTCCGGGGCGTCGCCGGCGGCGACCATGTCGGCGACCTTCTTGTCGACCTCGGTCCAGCTGTAGACCTCGACCTCGACCGTGACGCCCTTGTGGTCGCCCTCGAAGGTACGGGCCGCCGAGTCCCAGTACTTCTTGGAGCTGTTGGCCGGCTTGCCGTCACCGTATTCCGCCGCGACGATCTTGATCGTCTTGCCGCCTCCGGTGCCGCTGCCGCACCCCGCCAGAGTCGGCGCCAACGCCGCCGTCGCGGCACCAGCCGCCGTCAGACCCAAGAACCGCCGCCGCTGCACTTGCTTTCCGCCCTCGTGGTTGGTTGGTGCCGATCCGTCCGCGGCCACTTTAAGCGCTGACGCCACGAGCGCTTCCCTCGCGGGGTGCTTCGCTGCTACCACGGACGCGACCGCTCACCGCCTCCCCCTCCCAAGGAGTCCCGCGCATGAAGCCGTCCCGCACCGCTTGTGAACTCGCGACCCAGCCCGACTGCTGGCGGCGCGCCGCCTCGTTCGTCCCGGACGGGCTGCCACGGTCCGGCGAGCGGGTCGCCGTGACGGGGTGCGGCACGTCGTGGTTCATGGCCCAGGCGTACGCGGCGCTGCGCGAGGCCGCGGGCGAGGGCGAGACGGACGCGTTCGCCTCGTCCGAGTTCCCGGTGGGGCGTCGTCCGTACGACCGCGTGGTGGCGATCACCCGGTCCGGGACGACCACCGAGGTGCTGGAGCTGCTGTCCGCCCTGCGCGGCCGTGTCCCGACGCTGGCGGTCACCGCCGACCCCGCGACTCCGGTCCCGTCGGCCGCGGACGCGGTGGCGGTGCTGGACTGGGCGGACGAGGAGTCGGTCGTCCAGACCCGCTTCGCCACCACGGCCCTGGCCCTGCTGCGGGCCGCCCTGCCGGGTGGGGCGAAGGCGGTCGCCGCTGCCGCCGCGGACGCGGAGCGGGCCGTCGACGGCCCGCTGCCGGAGGCCGCGCTGGCGGCCGGGCAGTGGACGTTCCTGGGCCGGGGGTGGGCGTACGGCCTGGCGCAGGAGGCGGCGCTGAAGATGCGGGAGGCGGCGGGGGCGTGGACGGAGGCGTACCCGGCGATGGAGTACCGCCACGGGCCGGTGGCCATCGCCGGCCCGGGGCGGGTGACGTGGGCCTTCGGCCCGTTGCCGGGCGGCCTGGCGGCCGATGTCGAGCGGGCGGGTGGGGTGGTGATCCTCGGCGCCGCGGATCCCATGGCGGACCTGGTCCGCGCGCAGCGCGTCGCGGTCGCGGTCGCCGAGTCCCGAGGCCTCGACCCCGACGCCCCGCGGGGGCTGACGCGGAGCGTGATCCTGAGCTGACGGCGCGGTGTGCGGGTGCGGCGCCGTTTCCCCGCCTTCGGCGGGTGCTCCCCGCCCGCGCGCCACCCGTGGCTCGGAACCGGGTTGGCTCGCTTTCCTGTGGGGGTTGCCCGCCGCTGGCGGCTGCCGCCGACGGCGGGCAACCCCCACAGGGGGCCTCGACCAATGGGACGCCGAGTCACAGGTGGCGCGCGGGCGGGGAGCACTACGCCCCGAAGGGGCGTGCCCACCCACCACCGGAACAGTGGACTAGACCTTTCCCACCCCCACACGCGACACTGTTCCCGTGAAACACGTCATCGCCCTGGACGTGGGCGGCACCACGATCAAGGCCGCACTGATCGGCCAGGACAACACCCTCCTGCACGAGGCCCGCCGCCCCACCGGCCGCGACCAGGGCCCGGACTCCGTCGTCGACGGCATCCTCGACTTCGCAGCCGAGCTGCAGAAAACAGGCGGCAAGGCGGCAGCCCTCGGCATCGCCGTCCCCGGCATCGTCGACACGACAACCGGCACCGCCGTCTACGCCGCCAACCTCGGCTGGCAGAACGTCCCCCTGCAAAAAAGGCTGCAAAGCCGCCTCCGCATCCCCGTCGCCCTCGGCCACGACGTCCGCACCGGCGGCCTCGCCGAGGGCCGCATCGGCGCGGGCCGAGGCACGGACCGCTTCCTGTTCGTACCGCTCGGCACCGGCATCGCGGGAGCCATCGGCATCGACGGCCGCATCGAGGAAGGCGCCCACGGCTGCGCCGGCGAGATCGGCCACATCACCGTCCGCCCCGGCGGCGAACCGTGCGGCTGCGGCGGCCGCGGCTGCCTGGAGACGGTCGCCTCCGCCTCCGCCGTCACCCGCGCCTGGGCCGCCGCCTCCGGCGACCCCGCCGCCGACGCCGCCGACTGCGCGAAGGCCGTCGAGTCCGGCGACCCCCGCGCCCGGGCGGTCTGGCAGGACGCCGTCGACGCCCTCGCCGACGGCCTCGTCACCGCGCTCACCCTGCTGGACCCCCGTACCCTCATCATCGGCGGCGGGCTCGCCGAAGCCGGGAACACCCTGTTCGCACCGCTGCGCGCGGCCGTCGCGGAACGCGTGACGTTCCAGAAGCTCCCCCTCATCGTTCCGGCGGCCCTCGGGGACACCGCCGGCTGCCTGGGCGCGGGTCTGCTCGCCTGGGACCTGCTCGCCACGGAAAGCACGCCGGAAACCACGAAGGAAACCACGGAGGCATCCGCCTGATGATCGAACGAACAGTTCTCGCCGGTGCCCGCGTGGTACTGCCGACCGGGGTGATCGAGAACGGCCGCATCACGATCGAGGGCGACCGCATCACCGCGAACACCCCCCAGGACGACGCCACCCTCGACCTCACCGGCCGCTGGATCGTCCCCGGCTTCGTCGACATGCACGTGCACGGCGGCGGCGGTGCCTCGTTCTCCTCCGGCGACCCGGAGGAGGCCCTCACTGCCGTCCGCGCGCACCGCGCCCACGGCACGACGACGATGGTCGCCTCCACCGTCACCGGCGACCTGGACGACCTCGCCCGCCAGGCGGCCGTCCTCGCCGAGCTGACCCAGCAGGGCGACCTGGCAGGCGTCCACTTCGAGGGCCCGTTCATCTCCCCGCACCGCTGCGGCGCGCACCAGCCGGAACTGCTGCGCGACCCGGACCCGGCGGACGTGCGCAAGCTCGTCGACGCCGCGCACGGCACGGCCCGCATGATGACGCTCGCGCCGGAGCTCCCCGGCGGTCTGGAGTCCGTCCGTATGCTCGCCGACCTCGGCGTCATCGCGGCCGTCGGCCACACCGACTCCACGTACGAGGCGACGCTCGAGGCCATCGACGCGGGCGCCACCGTCGCCACCCACCTCTTCAACGCGATGCCGTCGCTGCTGCACCGCGCGCCCGGCCCGATCGCCGCGCTGCTCGAGGACGAGCGGGTCACCGTGGAGCTGATCAACGACGGTACGCACCTGCACCCGTCCGTCCTGGAACTCGCCTTCGCACGCGCGGGCGCGGACCGGGTCGCGTTCATCACCGACGCGATGGGCGCCGCGGGCATGAGCGACGGCATGTACGCGCTCGGCCCGATGCGGGTCGAGGTCAAGGACGCCGTGGCCCGGATCGCCGACGGCCCGACGGCCGGCTCGATCGCGGGCTCGACGCTCACCCTCGACACGGCGTTCCGGCGCGCGGTGACCGTCGACCGGCTGCCGGTCGAGGACGCCGTACGGGCCCTGTCCGCGAACCCGGCCCGCCTGCTGGGCGTCGACGACCGCGTCGGCTCGCTGGAGCCCGGCAAGGACGCGGACCTCGTCGTGTTCGACGCCTCGTATGAACTGGTCGGCGTGATGCGCAAGGGCAACTGGGTGGTACGCCCCGAAATGCCCTGACCCATCCCACAGTTGCGCAACGGCGGCAGGTCCGAGGTCTGGGCCTGCCGCCGCTGTTTTGGCATGATCGCTCGCGCAATCTTCCGAACCGGTCGCAAGAGACGCGCGAGGGGGCGCAGTTGATCCTGACGGTCACGCTCAATGCCGCGCTCGACCTGACCTACCATGTCCCGCGGTTGCTCCCGCACACATCGCACCGGGTCCCGGAGGCGCTGGAGCGCGCGGGCGGCAAGGGGCTCAACGTCGCGCGCGTCCTGGCGGCGCTGGGCCACGCCACCACCGTCACGGGCTTCGTCGGCGGCACGACGGGCGACACCCTCCGACGCCTCCTCGCGCAGAGCGAAGGCGTAACCGACGCGCTCGTCCCGATCGAGGGCGCCACGCGCCGCACGGTGGGCGTCGTCGACGCGAGCACGGGCGACACGACCCAGTTCAACGAGGCGGGCCCCGAGGTCGCGCCCGCCGAGTGGGCCGCCTTCACCGGCCGGTACACACAACTGCTGCACGGCGCCGAGGCGGTGGCCCTGTGCGGCAGCCTGCCGCCGGGCGTACCGGTCGGGGCGTACGCGCACCTCGTCCGCGAGGCCCGCGCCCACGGCGTGCCCGTACTGCTCGACACCGCCGGGGAACCACTTCGCCGCGGCCTCGCCGCGCGCCCGGACGTCGTCAAACCGAACGCGTCCGAACTGGCCTCCCTCACCGGCTCCACGGACCCGCTGCGCGCCGCACGCGACGCCCGCCGCCGCGGGGCACACACGGTGGCCGCGTCCCTGGGCCCGGAGGGCCTGCTCGCCGTCACACCGGACGGCACCTGGCGCGCGTCCCCGCCGGAACGACTCTCCGGCAACCCCACCGGTGCGGGCGACTCGGCCGTCGCGGGCCTGCTCTCCGGCTGGATCCTGGGCCTCCCGTGGCCGGAACGACTGGCGCAGGCAGCAGCCCTCTCCGCAGCAACCGTACGGTCGCCCGCAGCAGGCGAGTTCGACACCGCCGCCTATACGGCGCTGCGGGACCGCATCACGGTCACGGCAATCCCCGAGGAGCCCGTATGCCCCTGACCCGCACGAGCGAACTCCTGCGCACCACCCCCGCCGTCCTCGCGTTCAACGTGATCACCCTCGAACACGCGGAAGCCATCGCGGCAGGCGCCGAGGCCGCCGGCCGCCCCGCGATCCTCCAAATCTCCGAGAACGCCGTGAAGTTCCACGCCGGCAACCTCGCCCCCCTCGCCACCGCAACCGCCGCTATCGCCCGCGCGTCCACCGCACACCTGGCCCTCCACCTCGACCACGTCGAGTCCGTGGAGCTCCTCCACTCCGCCGCCGCCCACGACTTCAGCTCGGTCATGTTCGACGCGTCGAAGCTCCCCTACGCGGAGAACGTCAAGGCCACGGCCGCCGCCGCCCGTTGGGCCCACGAGCGCGACCTCCACCTGGAGGCCGAACTGGGCCGCATCGGCGGCAAACCGGGCGACGCCCACACCCCCGGCGTCCGTACGGACCCCGACGAGGCCGCCGCCTACGTCGCCGACACCGGCGTCGACGCCCTGGCCGTCGCCGTCGGCAGCACCCACGCCATGACCGAACGCACGGCCACCCTCGACCACACCCTCATCGCCGAGCTCCGCGCAGCGGTCCCCGTCCCCCTGGTCCTCCACGGCTCCTCGGGCGTCCCGGACACCGAACTCGCCCGCGCGGTCAGCTCCGGCATCCGCAAGATCAACGTAGGAACGGCCCTCAACAAGGCCTTCACCGGCACCACCCGCGCCTTCCTCGAGGCCCACCCCTCAACCGTCGACCCGCGCAAGTACCTTGCCCCTGCCCGGGAAGCGATGGCGGCGACGGTGGAGCACTTCCTCCGGGTGACCTACCGGGAGTGACTCGCGCGGGGCGGGCACCCGATAACTTGGAAAGGCCCCCGCCAACGGACCGGCTATCCGCAGCGAGGGCCAGCTGTCTTACCGTGCAGCGATCCATCATCGGGATGCGGCCAAAAACCGGCGGCCAAGCCGTCGGCAGCAGCATGGAGCAGAGTGCTTCCCGCTGGCGCTGATCAGTCCACCAAAGTGATGCGCCAATAGCGGTGGACGATCTCTCGATAGCCCGTGTGGCATGGGTTGTGGCCGCAGTGCTGGAAAGCCCAGTTCCTGGCCGCTTCGGACTCCTTGTCCAGCCCGGAGCGGTCGCTGCAGGTCATGCACTCCAGTTCGTGCGTGATGTCCGGTACGCCTGGCACCTTCTCGATGGTCATGGTCCACCGCCCCATCGGGCGCACGTCTTCCGGCTTGGCGTCCCATTCCAAGCCGCCGCGCAGCGGGCGGAGTTGGATACGGGACTCCAAGTGGTCCATGACCTGACCGATCTGCTTTCGGACAGCGTCCACCACGAACGAGCCCGCCACGGGTGCCGGTCCGCTGCCGCGGCCACTGGCACTCGCCCGGCTGCCCAGAGGGTCATTCATCGTCAGCGCTCCTTGTCTCGTTGGCCAGGCGCCGAACCGCACTTCTCAGCAACGGACGCGCGGCCTCTCCTCGGAAGCACCCACACTCGCGGGCCTGATGGGGCGTTCCTACTGCCTTCCAGGGACGTTAAGCATGAAGTCGGAGTACGTTGCGAAGCGTTCCAAACGTCCCTGGGGGTACCCGTGAACGAGGTGCTACGCCACGCCATGGCTCAAACGCGGCTGACCGACCGGCAGTTGGCCGATCGGTGCGGCGTCGATGTCAAGACAGTTGGCCGCTGGATCACTCAGCCCGGGCGGGTCCCCCACGCGCGGCATCGATGGTTGATCTGTGAAGCGGTCGGAGAGGACGAGGCGGTGTTGTGGCCAGCAGCGGCGAAGAAGGCGATCAAGGTCGGACCGGACCGCGAGGTCGTCTCGGTTTACCCATACCGCTCCGCTTGCCCCTCGTCACTGTGGCGTTCGCTGATCACCAAGGCCGAGCGCCAACTGACCTTCGCCGGATACACGAACTATTTTCTCTGGCTCGAGCAGGCCCGTTTTGGAACGGCGTTGCGGCGTAAGGCTGTGCAAGGGTGCCGCGTGCGGTTCCTGATCGGCCACCCGGAGAGCGACCTGACGCGGACACGGGAGCGGGAAGAAGAGGTCGCACTGACGCTTTCCACCCGCATCAGGGTAACGCTCGGCGAGCTGGAGAAAGTCAGGGAACAGACAGGAATCGACGCGAAGTTCAGCGATGGGCACGCGTACCTCTCGGTTTTTCGCTTCGATGACGACATGATCGTGACGCCTCTGCTCACCCATCATGTGGGACACGACGCCCCCACGATGCACCTGCGCCGACACCAGAACGACGGCATGTTTGACCGCTTCGCCTCACACGTCGAGGAACTGTGGCGCCGGGGAACTCCCCTCTGGGAAGGGGGACAACGCGATGGGAAGGCGTGACTACGAGGACGATCCGAACGCGCCTGCCGCGAACAGCCTCGTTCCGGCGGCCTCCGCTGTCGTCATCGACGACAGCGGGCGCATCCTGCTCCAACGGCGGCGTGACAACGACATGTGGGCGCTTCCCGGGGGCGCAATGCACATTGGCGAGTCACTGCCGGACTGCGCCGTGCGGGAAACCAAAGAAGAGACCGGAATCGACATCGAGATCGTCGGCATCGTCGGCACCTACACCAACCCCCGCCACGTGTTCGCCTACGACGATGGCGAAGTGCGGCAGGAGTTCTCCATCTGCTACCTGGCGCGCCCCATGGCCGGACGGCTGGCGGTGTCCGAGGAATCCACGGACGTCCGATGGTTCGAGCCGCGAGAGGTCGAAGCGCTGCCCATGGTCCCCAGCATCCGCAAGCGCGTGGACGACTGGCGCAACGGCGAGATGCCTGCTGCCCGGTAACAGACCGTGCACCCCGCCCAAGCAAGGCTGGCTCAACTACCGAGTCTCAACAGGGGTCTCCAAACGCCCCCCTTGCTGCCACCAAGTCCGTCACATATGGACATCGCCTGGCGCAAACATTTCCGTCGGGTTGATCCGGTTTCCAAGATCACGCTTGAATGGCGGCCCTACTCCGTCTCCCGAGGAGAGTCACATGAGAAACCGTGCCGTGGCCGTGATCGGCGCCACGCTGCTGGCAGCCGTGCCACTCACCACAGGGTCAGCTGACGCGGCGACCAAGTGCCCGACTGGCTCGATATGCGGCTGGCCCAAGCCGGGCCTCGGCGGCGCCAAGGTTATAAAGAAGAACCCGACCCCTGGATGCGACCCATTCAGTGGTTTTCGTTCGGCTTCCAACCAGACCAAGTATCGGATCGTCCTCACCAGCGAGCCCGGGTGTTGGGGCAAGCGCCTCGAACTGAAGCCTGGCAACTACTCGGACAAGATTCCGTGGAAGACGGCGAGCGTAGAGATCTGGCGGCGGTGACCTCTTACGAACCGCGTCGTGCATGAACCAGCTGAGGGGGGTATGTCAGTGCCATACACCCCTCAGCTGCATGAGCCCCCTGTGGAAGATCACCCGTTGGTGAGCCACACCTGATCGAGGTTCACACCGCACCTGTCGCCGGCCTCGCAGGACACCTTGATGGTGTTCTTGCCCTTGGTGAGCTGGACGTTCTGCCAGGACTCGAACCAACCGGTGTCGGTGTACTTCTTCAGGCCTATCTTCCGGTCGTCCGTCTTGCCGTTCGTGGTGACCGAAAGCCCCGCGTCCGAACCCGTCAGGCCGTACCTGAGGTACAGCCGGTACTGGCCCGTGTCCTTGACGTTCACATCCCACTGGACGCCGGTGCCCGGCTGGTTTATCCCCGTGATGTACGCACCGCCCTGGGCGTTGGCGCCCTGTACCGACTTGTCGGTGGTCGCCCCACCGACCAGGTGCAGACTCGCCGCATCGCGCTTCAACTCACCCGCTGCGGACTGGTTCTTGGGCCCCTTCGACGGGTTCGCCCCATCGCTCGGCTTGGTGGACGGCCCCTGGGAGGCCGAGTGGTCCGAGCCCGCGGCCGATTCACTCTTGCCGCCGTCACCGTTGGTCAGCATCGCCACGCCGATGCCGCCCGCGACGACCAGCACCACGGCTATCGCCGCTATCAGCAGCCCCCGCCGCTTCGGCCGTCCGGCGTCCTGCCCGCGCCCGCCGCCGTGACCAGCGCCCGGCTGGCGCGGGGCGCCGCCCGGCAGCGTCTCCGGGGCGGCGTAGTGCGGCGCGGACTGGTGGCCCGGCATGGGCTGTTGGCCCGGGAGGGGCTGGCGGCCGCCGTACGTGCCGCCCGGCGTCTGGGCGCCGTACGTGCCGCCCTGCGGGACACCGTACTGGCGTGACCCCACCGGGCGGACCTGGTTGTACGACATGCGCGGGACGCCGGGCTGGGGCGCGGACGCACCCTGGTCGGTACCCTGTTCGCCGCCTTCCGAGCGGTACAGGTAACCGAACGGGTCGTCTTCTTCCGGCTTGCCAGCGCCGCCGTTGTTACCGGCCGTCATCCCCTGTCACTCCCCAAATGGTGTGCCCGTCGGCACCCACGTCGTCGCGCCGCGGTGGGCGGCGGTGCCGCATCGGCGAAGCGTACCCGAGCGAGATGAGAACAGGCTCAGCCCGCCCGTCGCCCGGCCTTGGCCCGGGACCGCTTCTCGACATACATGCGCTGGTCGGCCGACTGCAACACCTCTTCGGCCGACATCCCGCACCCGGCCCACCCGATGCCGAAGCTCGCGCCGACCCGCACGGCACGCCCGTCCACCCGTATCGGCGGGATGATCGCGTTCCGCAGCCGGACCGCGAGGTCCTCCGCGTCGGCCCGGCACAGGCTGTCGGCGAGGACGACGAACTCGTCGCCGCCGAGCCGGGCCACGGTGTCGCCGTCGCGGACGCCGCCGGTGAGCCGGCGCGCGACCTCTATCAGCACGGCGTCGCCGGTGTGGTGGCCGAAACGGTCGTTGATGGACTTGAAGCCGTCGAGGTCGCAGAAGAGGACCGCGAGGCCCCTGCTCTCCTCGTCGCTCTCGTCGTCCAGCGCGACGGTGTGTTCATGACGGTCGTAGGCGTCGTAGGCCCGGTCGTCGCCGGGACCGAGCTCCCCGTACTCGGCGTACTCGTCGGCGAGTGGCTCCGGCGCGAAGTCCGGCACGCCGTCGGCACCGAAGCCGGACCCGTGCGACGCGCCCGCCGGGACCAGGCTGGTGACCTCGGCGAAGCCGTCGAGCCGACCGAAGGGCGACAGGACGCCCATCGAGGCGTACGCGTCGCCGCCGGGCGGCCGGGTGCACAGCCGGCTGCTCAGACGGGCGCGCAGCTCGGCGCTGTTGGGCAGGCCGGTCAGCGAGTCATGGCTCGCACGGTGGGCGAGCTGGAGCTCGTGCCGCTTGCGCTCCTCGATGTCCTCGACGTGCGTGAGCAGGAACCGCGGGCCGTCCGCGGCATCGGCGACCACGGAATTGCGCAGGGACACCCATACATAGCTGCCGTCGCGCCGGGCCATGCGCAGCTCGGCGCGGCCGCCCTCGGCGGAGGTGCGCAGCAGGGTGCCGATGTCCTCGGGATGGACGAGGTCGGAGAAGGAATACCGGCGCATATGGGAGGCGGAGCGGCCCAGAAGCCGGCAGAGCGCGTCGTTCGCCCGGTGCAAGCGGCCGTGCTGGTCCCCGCCCATTTCGGCGATCGCCATACCGCTGGGCGCGAATTCGAAGGCCTGGCGGAAACTTTCCTCGCTGGCGCGCAGCGCCTGTTGCTCGCGCTCGAGCCGGACGAGAGCGCGCTGCATGTTTGCCCTAAGGCGGGCATTGCTGATCGCAACTGCCGCCTGGAACGCATACATCTGCAAAGCCTCGCGCCCCCAGGCGCCGGGCCTGCGGCCGTTGCGGGGTTTGTCGACGGAAATCACGCCCAGCAGCTCGCCGCTCGACGAGCCCGCCGTGTACATGGGGGCGAAGAGCCGGTCCATGGGGTGCCACTCGTCGGGGAACCGCGGCGCCGGGCCCGCGGTGCGCCACTGCGGGACGTCGTCGTCGTCGAGGACCCAGCCCTCCGTGTACGGGATGAAGCGCAGCTCACCCCAGCGGTCCCCCATGGCCAGCCGGCGCTCCCAGGACACCCGTGAGCCGACCCGTCCGGCGAGGAACGCCTCGGCGCTCGCGCTGCCGGCCACGGCCGCGACCACGAGGTCGCCGTCCGGCCGCACCAGGTTGACGGCCGCGAGCTCGTAGCCGAGCCCGGCCACAGCCCCGTCCGCGACCGTCTGCAAGGTGTCGGCAAGACTGCGCGCGGTGTTCAGGTCCGCTACGGCCTGATGAACCTGCCGCAAGGTCGCCAGGCGTACATAGGGCTCCGATTCGGACTCCATAGCTCGCTCTCCCCCGAGACCTCGACAGCTGCTCCAGATTTTCTTGTCGTGCGCTTACCACGGCCACTGAATCACAGCGAGCTGACAACTCGGTACACAGGGTCAACAAATAGGGCCCTCTGTGAGTCATGTCACAGTGCGTGACGAACCGGCGCTCACCTGCTCCGAGCGCCCCCTTATGCTTTCTCAACGCAAATTGGACGTCCCCGGTAAGCAATGTGCGCGCAACACACATGAAATTGCGCGCGGAAAGCAGGGAAGTGACCGGGTGGCCAGAAGACCTAGGACCGATAGCAGAACCGTCCTGGTCCCACAGTCCGATGCGACGCCCCGGACGGGACGGATAGCGTGATCGGCGTGCTCCAGACGACCCAGGCGACCACGCCCACCGAGACCGGCATAGCGCATCCTGAAGGGGTGACCGCCGACGAATTCCGCGCCACCCTCGCCCGCCTCGCCGCGGGCGTCGTGCTGGTGACCGCGCACGACCCGGAGGACGGTCCGCGCGGCGAGGATGTCGGCATGACGGCGACGGCCTTCCTGTCCGTCTCGCTCGACCCGCCGCTCGTGCTGGTCAGCGTCCGCACCGACTCCCGCATGGACGACCTGCTCTCACGTCACCCGCTGTGGGCGGTGTCCATGCTCGCCGAGAGCCAGCGGCACATCGCCGGGCGCTTCGCCATGAAGGGCCGCATCAGCGACCGGCTCCTCTTCGAGGACATCCCGTACACGCGCGGCGAGGTCTCCGGGGCCCCGCTGGTCGGGGGCGCGCTCGCGACCCTCGAGTGCCGCACCGAGCAACGCGTCGAGGCGGGCGACCACACCCTGGTCATCGGCCGGGTGCTGACGGCCGCTTCACCGAGCACGGAGAGCGGCCCGCTGATGTACTTCCGCGGCCGTTACCGCAACCTGTCGTAGACCTCGCAGGCCTCGTAGGTCTCGTAGGTCTCGTAGGTCTCTAGACAGCGCGTCAGTTCATTACCAATCGCGGCCGGAGCGCCCACGCTTGGTGTCGGCCCGCTGCTTCTTCTCGCGCAGGCGACGCTCGTTGATGCCGCGCGGAATCCTCGTCGGCTTCCTGGGCCGCGGCGGCGGTGCCGTCGCCTCGGCCAGCAGCGCCGCGAGCCGCACGGCCGCCGTCTCGCGGTTGCGCCACTGCGAGCGGTGCTCCGACGCCCGTACGGTCACCACGCCGCCCGTCAGCCGGCCGGCGAGCCGCTCCAGGGCGCGTTCCTTCCACACCTCCGGCAGTGCGTCCGTGGCCGCGAGGTCGAACCGCAGCTCCACCTGGCTGTCGCTGGTGTTGACGTGCTGGCCGCCCGGCCCCGAGGAACGCGAGAAACGCCACTGGAGCTCGGCCTCCGGGAGGGAGACGGAGCCTCGGATGACGTAAGGACCGGACATGTCCCCATCATCCCTTCCCGCGGCGCCGCCCGTCACCTCGATTTGCACGGCCTCCGGGCCGACCCGGCATCAGAAGTCAGTAAAGAAAGTAAAGAAAGCTGGAACCAGGCCGTCCTCATGGGGCGTTGTGGGGGTAACGGATCACTTCCCTGAGACCCGACGAGACCCGACGAGACCCGACGGGATCCGACCAGAAAGAGGCCCCCATGCCCGTAAGCCTGTCCAAGGGCGGCAATGTCTCCCTCACCAAGGAGGCCCCGGGCCTGACGGCCGTCGCCGTCGGCCTCGGCTGGGACGTCCGCACCACCACGGGCGCGGACTTCGACCTCGACGCGAGCGCGATCGCGGTGAACGCGAGCGGCAAGGTCTATTCGGACGCCCACTTCGTCTTCTTCAACAACAAGCAGACCCCGGACCAGTCGATCGTCCACACCGGCGACAACACGACGGGCCAGGGCGACGGCGACGACGAGACGATCAACGTCAACCTCGCGGCCCTGCCCGCCGACGTCGACAAGATCGTCTTCCCGGTCTCCGTCTACGACGCCGAGGCCCGCGCGCAGAACTTCGGCCAGGTGCGCAACGCCTACATCCGCATCGTCAACCAGGCCGGCGGCGCCGAGATAGCCCGCTACGACCTGACCGAGGACGCCGCCACCGAGACCGCCATGGTCTTCGGCGAGCTCTACCGCAACGGCGCGGAGTGGAAGTTCCGCGCCGTGGGCCAGGGCTACGCGTCGGGCCTCGTGGGCATCGCGAAGGACTTCGGCGTCAACGTCTGATCCGGTACGGCCGCCCCGGCAACGGGGCGGCCTGCCTGGTCACTTGGCGCAGAGCGCGGTGTTGAGGAACTTGCCGACCGCGTCGTCGGCCTTCTTGCCCTTGGTCTGATCCACGCTGAACGAGACCGTGAGCTGCCGCTTGCCGTCAGGGGTCATAAAGCTGAAGGTGTTGTAGCCGAGGACGCTTCCCGAGTGTCCCCACGCATTGCAGTCGTCGCCTCGGGTCTCCAGCCCCAGACCGTAAGTACGGTGGTCCTCGGGGTCGTTGATGATCACCGACTTGTGCATCTGCTTCAGCAGGCGCTGCGGCAACAGCTTTCCGCCGGACAGCGCGCGGAAGAAGGTGTTCAGGTCGTGGGTGGTGGAGATCATCGCGCCCGCCGCGCCCCAGGCCGAGGGGTCGAAGCCGGTGAAGTCGGCCAGGCCGCTGGTGCTGGAGTACGGGGCCCTCTCGTAGCCGTGCAGGTGCCGGCCCGGTATCTGCGAACCGGTCGGGTAGGACGTGCCCTTGAGGTGCAGGGGGTTGATGATGCGCCGGGTGATCTCCTGGCCGATCGTGTGCCCGGTGGTGCGCTCCACCAGCAGCCCGAGGACCAGGTAGTTGGTGTTGGAGTAGTGCGCGAACCCGGCGGGCTCGGGCTTCAAGTTGTCCAGGGCCCAGTCGATCTTCTGACGCGGCGTGCGGTCGATGGTCTGCAACTGCTTCATCGCCTTCTGGGGCCCCAGGTTCACGAGCATCCCCCGGACGTAGTCAGGAAGCGTGCTGGTGTGCTGGAGCAGCTGCCGCACCGTAATACGCTTGCCGCGCTCGCGCAGCAGACCCGGCAGATACTTCTCCACCGGCTCGTCCAGCCCGATCTTCTTCTCCGCCACGAGCTGGAGCACGACCGTGGAGACGAAGCTCTTGGTCACGCTCCCCGCCCGGAACCGGTCGTCGGCACCCGGGCGCCGCTTGGTCTTCAGGTCCTCCACGCCGCTGGTCGAGCGCCAGACACCGTGCTCGTCGCGCAGCTCGACGACCACGCCGGGCACACCCTGGGCCACCACCGCGTCCAGGGATTTCTGCAGGGCGGCACGGTCGTGCGCCTTCGGCGCGGCGGCGACGGAAGGGGCCGCTGTGACGGCCAGCGCCGTGGCGGAAAGCAGTGCGGCAACAGCGGCGGATCTACGGTGAACGCGCATAACCGGAACGGGCCTTTCGATTTCTGTACGCATTTGTGCGCCCTCAACCTAGGTCGCCGCGATCACCTTGTCGATCATGACTAAGGAGGATGCCGCCCCGCGTTTCCCCCGGGATGCGGCGGGGGAAGAATGCCGCGATCCTGGATCCGTCAGGCATCCGAAGGAGGACAGCCATGTCCGTAATGGACAAGCTCAAGCAGTTGCTCAAGGGCCACGAGGACCAGGCCGGGAAGGCCGTCGACAAGGGCGCCGACATGGCCAAGGAGAAGACCGGCGGCAAGTACGACGAACAGATCGACACCGGCAGCGAGAAGCTCAAGGACCAGTTCCGCGACGACCAGCCGTAACAGCACTCACCACAACCGGTCGATCATCCCCGGATACAGCCCGACACGGCTGTGCCGGAAGGATTCCGCACCCTCTTTGCCCAGCGCCGTGAAGAACCCGGCCATGGTGACCTTGTCGAACCCCGGCCCGTCGCTGGGGAACGGATCCGCGGGCGTACCGCCGATGAGGGCGGCGCCCTCCAGGAGTTCCCACCCGGCGCTCTCGTAGAAGTGCCGCAGCGGACGGTCGCAGGTGAAGAGCCCGACGTCCGCACCGCTCCCCGCGATCACCTCACGGGCGGCAGCCACGAGCTGCCGCCCGTTTCCTTTGCCCTGGTGCGCCTCGCTCGTGACGACCGCGCTCAGCCCGCAGGCGCGGTAACGAATACCGCCGTGCGCAATGCTCTTGGACAGGATGTCCAGCGCCGCCACCACTTCTTCCTCCGGTGACACAAGAAGCATCGAGATCGGCCGCAATGCGGGATCGTGTCCGCCACAGCCCGGCCACGCCCGGTCGCGGAGCGTTTGCGCCTGCGCGAAGAGGTCCGCTGGTATCCGGTCTTCCGTAAATGTTCTGACCTGCACGAGTTCTCCTCCCGGTGTCCTGTTCGCAGACTAGCGGCCCGGGGGGATTTCGTATGTTCCGGGCGGACCATCCACTGCCGTCACCTCAACTTGGCCTGCACCAAACCGGGTTCGCCAACAGCGGCCGAATTTAACCCTTCTTGAATAAAGGTCGATCACATCCTTGTTGCGCCCCTGTCAAAAACGCGCAATTGCTGGCACGCTCTCCTCCAATCGCTCCTGCACCTCTCGTGCATCAGCAGGCCGTTGCCTTCACGGCTGCCGTAACCCCCCTCAGAGGAGACAGAGTTGACCAGCATCACCGCCCATCGCCGCAAGACCACTCTGCGCGCCGCCGCGCTGATCGCCTCCGCCGCCATGGTCGTTGTGGGGGTGCAGACCGGCAGCGCGAACGCTTCGGGCGACCGGGAAGGCGGAGAGCCGCTCGCGCTCTCGGCCGGGCAGCGGGCGAGCGCCCTCCAGGACGCACAGAACGAGTCCGCGGCGACCGCCGCGAAGATCGGTCTGGGCGGCAAGGAGAAGCTGATCGTCCGTGACGTCGTCAAGGACGCGGACGGCACGGTGCACACGCGCTACGAGCGCACCTACGACGGACTGCCCGTCCTCGGCGGCGACTTGGTGGTGCACCAGGAGAAGAGCGGCAGCCGCACTGTCACCAAGGCGAACGACGCGGCCATATCCGTGCCGACCACGGCCCCCTCGCTCGCGCCCTCCGCCGCGAAGAAGAGTGCGCTGGCCGCCTCCGCCGACGCGAAGAACAGCAAGACCGACAGCCAGTCCCCGCGCAAGGTCATCTGGGCCGCGCAGGGCAAGCCGGTCCTCGCGTACGAGACGGTGGTGGGCGGCGTTCAGCCGGACGGCACTCCGAGCGAGCTGCACGTGGTCACGGACGCGTCCACCGGCAAGGAGCTCTTCCGGCACGAGGCCATCGAGACCGGCGAGGGCACCAGCAACTACAGCGGCAAGGTCCACCTGGACACCACCAAGTCGGGCTCCAAGTACACGCTCAACGACGGCAAGCGCGGCGGCCACAAGACGTACAACCTGAACCAGGGCACGTCCGGCCAGGGCAGCCTCTACACGAAGACCACCGACACCTGGGGCGGCGGCAAGGACTCCGCGGCCGTCGACGCGCACTTCGGCGCCGCGGTGACCTGGGACTTCTACAAGAACGTGCTCGGCCGCACCGGCATCCGCAACGACGGCAAGGGCGCCTACTCGCGCGTCCACTACGGCCAGAACTATGTGAACGCCTTCTGGAGCGACTCCTGCTTCTGCATGACCTACGGCGACGGCCAGGGCAACTCCCACCCGCTGACCTCGATCGACGTGGCCGCCCACGAGATGACGCACGGCGTCACCGCCGCCACCGCCAAGCTGATCTACAGCGGTGAGTCCGGCGGCCTCAACGAGGGCACCAGCGACATCCTCGGCACCGCCACCGAGTTCTACGCCCACGTCGGCCCCAACCCGGGCAACTACCTCATCGGCGAGCAGCTCAACCTCTACGGCAACGGCAAGCCGCTGCGCTACATGGACAAGCCCAGCAAGGACGGCAAGTCCGCCGACTACTGGTCCCCCGGCGTCGGCCAGAAGGACGTCCACTACTCCTCGGGCGTCGCCAACCACTTCTTCTACCTGCTGTCCGAGGGCAGCGGAAAGAAGACGATCAACGGGATCTCCTACGACAGCCCGACCGCCGACAACTCCAAGATCAAGGGGATCGGCCGGGACAAGGCCACCAAGATCTGGTACAAGGCGCTGACCACGCAGTTCACGTCCACCACCAACTACAAGGCCGCGCGCACCGGGACGCTCGCCGCCGCGAAGTCGCTCTACGGACAGAACAGCAACGAGTACAAGACCGTCGCCGCCACCTGGACCGCCCTCAACGTGCGGTAACCCCCCACGGCGCACGCCCGCGGCTCCTCCCGGGCCGCGGGCGTGACGCCATGCCGCGGGCGTGACGCCATCCGTTTCCGTGACACCATCGATGGCGTGATCGACCTCGGCTACTCGCTCTCGCGCCGCTTCCCCGACCCGCCCCAGACGGACTACCGCACCGCGGACGTACGGACCCTGCGGCACGACCTCTTCTGCGGCGACGTCTACCTCGCCGACGTGAAGGCCGACCGGGAGCTGTCCACAGCCTGGGGATGGGTACCGGTGCTGGACTTCGCGTGGGCGCTGTGCGACATCATCGAGGAGCTCGACCGCGATCCCCGGGGCAGCCGGTCCTCCACCCCGCGGTTCGCGGAGCTGGACTTCACCGAGTCGACGGACTGCATGCTCTTCGAGCGGCGCTTCGGCTGGGTCGAGGTCACGGCGGACTGGATGCCGGCCGACGAGCCGCCGCTGACGTTCAACCACGCGGTGCTGCGGCGGGAGGCGCGGGATTTCCTCCACGATCTGATCGCGGATCTGTGCGACATGCACGAGGGTCTCGCCGACAATCCGGCGGTCTGGGCACTGCAGAGCCGTTTCCCGCGGGTGTAGGGGCACCATCTCTTCCGGGGCTGCGCCCCGGACCCCGAAACCGCGCTCCGCGCGGTTGTCCTCAAACGCCGGACGGGCTGGATTTGCCCGGCCCGGCACTATCAAGCCCGTCCGGCGATTGAGGACGAGCGGCGAAGCCGCGACAAGCGGGGCCCGGGGCGGAGCCCCGGAAGAAACGGTGAAAGGGCGGGGCAGGGGCAACCTCCACCCCACCCCGCACCGGTGCACAGCCCAACGCGCGACCCCCGCCCCCGCGCCCTACCCTGAAGCGTGTGAGCTCCGCTCCGGACCCGCACCGCTGGTGGGGCCTCCTCTTCATCGCCCTGGCCCAGCTCATGGTCGTCCTCGACGCGACGATCGTGAACATCGCCCTCCCCTCCGCCCAGCGCGAGCTGCACATGTCGGACGGCAACCGGCAATGGGTCGTCACCGCCTACACACTCGCCTTCGGCGGCCTCCTCCTGCTCGGCGGCCGCATCGCGGACCTCGTGGGCCGCAAACGCACCTTCCTCGCCGGCCTCGCCGGCTTCGCCGTCGCCTCCGCCCTGGGCGGCGCGTCCACGACCGACTGGCACCTGTGGGGCGCCCGCGCCCTCCAGGGCGTCTTCGCCGCCGCCCTCGCCCCTTCCGCACTGTCCCTGCTGACCACCACCTTCACCGACCCACGGGAACGCGGCAGAGCCTTCGGCATCTACAGCGGCATCGCCGGCGCGGGCTCGGCGATCGGACTGATCGCCGGCGGGCTGCTCACCCAGTACCTGGACTGGCGCTGGTGCATGTACGTCAACGCCCCGATCGCCGTCGCGGCCTTCCTCGGCGGACTCGCGGTGCTCCACGACCACCGCCCCGAACAGCGCCCCCGCCTGGACATCCCCGGCGTCCTGCTCGCCTGCACGGGCCTCGTCGCCGTCGTCTACGGATGCAGCGAGGCGAGGCCGCGCGGCTGGGGCAGCCCCGTCGTCCTCGGCCTCCTGTGCGGCGGAGCGGCGCTGCTCGCCCTGTTCGGCTGGTGGCAGACCAGAGCCTCCAGCCCCCTCCTCCCCCTGCACATCGTGCGCGACCGCAACCGCGCGGGCGCCTTCCTCACGCTCGCCCTGTCCGTCATGGCCATGTTCGGGATGTTCCTGTACATGACCTACTACTTCCAGGGCGTCCTCGGCTACCGCCCCGTCACGGCCGGCCTGGCGTTCCTGCCGCTGTCCGCGACCATCATCGTGACCTCGACGCAGATCTCCTCCCGGCTGCTGAACCACCTGCCGCCGCGCATGATGATCACGCCGGGTGCGCTGTTCTCGGCGACGGGGCTGTTCCTGCTGACCTTCCTGCCGGTCAAGGCGTCGTACGCCGCACACGTCCTGCCGTCGGCGATCCTCTTCGGCATCGGCATGGGCCTGACCTTCGTGGCCGTGATGGACACGGCCACCCGCGGGGTCGCGCCCGGTGACGCCGGCGTCACCTCCGCCACCGTCAACACCTCGCAGCAGGTGGGTGGTTCGATCGGTACGGCACTGCTCAACACCATCGCCACGTCCACCACCGCCGCCTACCTCGCGACGCACCTGAAGACCGCGGCGGCCACGGGCGGGCTGACCCCCGCGGTCAGGAACGCCATCGTCAACGACGGTGTCCTGCACGGCTTTCACGCAGGGCTCGCCTGGGCCTCGGGGATCATGCTGCTCGCGGCGGCCGTCTGCTGGCTGCTGATCACCGCTCCCGCCCCGAAGCACAGGCAGGCCACCGGCGGCACAGCAGCGGCCCCCGCCTACGACGCCCACCGCATGCGCGCCGTCTGAACAACCCTCCAGAAAATCCGTGGCACACCGCACACCCCGCCCGTCATGCTGCCCGCATGTTGATCAGGGACGCCCACGCCGACGACTGGCCCGCCATCTGGCCGTTCTTCCAGGCCATCACCTCAGCCGGTGAGACCTACTCCTACCCCCAGGACCTCACCTTCGAGCAGGGCCGGGCCCTGTGGATGCAGGAGGCCCCCGGCCGTACGGTCGTCGCGGTCGACGCCGACGGAGCCGTGCTCGGCAGCGCCAAGATGGGCGCCAACCACATGGGCCCCGCCTCCCACATCGCCACCGGCAGCTTCATGGTCTCCGCGGTGCACGCGGGCAAGGGCGTCGGCAGGGCCCTGGGCGAGCACGTCATCGAGTGGGCACGCTCAGCCGGCTTCCGCGCCGTCCAGTTCAACTCCGTCGTCGAGAGCAACGTCCGCGCCGTCGCCCTCTGGCGCTCCCTCGGTTTCGACGTCATCGGCACCCTGCCCGAGGGCTACCGGCTCCCCGACGGCTCGTACACCGGACTGCACATCATGCACCGCGCGCTATAAGCCTTTATGGGCTTTTATGAGCCTTCTCAGGAAACGATCCGCATCTCCCGCGACGTATTGTTGAGCCGCCGGCCCCCCGACTCCGTGCAGACGACGATGTCCTCGATCCGCACACCGAACCGGCCCGGCAGATAGATCCCCGGCTCGATCGAGAAGCACATCCCCGGCACCAGCGTCAGATGCTCGCCCTCCACCATGTACGGCGGCTCGTGCGTGGTGACCCCGATCCCGTGCCCGGTGCGGTGGATGAAGTACTCGCCGTACCCGGCACGGGAGATGACCTGCCGCGCCACCCGGTCGATCTCCTGGCACGGCACTCCCGGCCGCACCGCCTCGAACGCCGCCTGCTGCGCCTCGCGCACCAGGTCGTGGATCCTGCGCTCCTCGGCCGTCGGCTCGCCCACGTGGACCGTACGGGTCGTGTCGGAGCCGTATCCGCCCAGCAGCCCGCCGAAGTCCAGGACGACCATGTCGCCGTCCTCGATCACCCGCTCGCCCGCCTCGTGGTGCGGGTTCGCGCCGTTGGGGCCCGAGCCCACGATCGTGAAGTCCACGGTGGCATGGCCGTGTTCGCGCAGCAGCCGCGCCAGGTCCGCGGCGACCTCGCTCTCGCGCCGCCCGCCGAACCGCAGCCGCGCGATCTCCTCGTACACGGCGTCCGCCGCGGCCCCCGCCGCCGCGAGCCGCTCCACCTCGTACATGTCCTTCACCGCCCGCAGCATCGGCAGTGCCTCGCTCAGCGCACCGAACTCCGCGCGCGGGCAGGCCCGGCGCAGGGCCAGCAGGTGCAGCGCCCAGGCGTTGTCGGAGATGCCGTAACGGCCCCGCGGGTCCATGTGCCCGACCAGGCCGGCGTACGGGTCCTCGCCGTCCCGCCAGCCGGTGATCGTCAACGCACGGGCACCCGGCGCCTTTTCGGCATCGCCCCGCTCCAACTCCGGTACCACCAGCCGGGGGCGATGTCCCGGAAGGACCAGAAGTGCCGTGAAACGCTCGGTTTCGACGGGTCTGTAGCCGCACAGCCATCTCAGGTCGGGGCCGGGGGTGATGATCAGTCCCACCATCCCCTCCTGCGCGGCGGACCGGGCGGCGCGGTCCAGCCGGGCCGCGTAGTACTCGGGTGCACTGGTGTCCATCGCTGCGTCGGATGCGTCAGTCATGGGGGCAGGGTAAGCCCGCCGAACGCCGCCTCCTCCCAGCGCAGTCCACCCGCCGGAGCAATCTCTACCCCACGGGTGAAGGGGTTCTCCTCCCTGGGGAGGAGGTTCCCCCACCCCAGGGCCGATTTCCCCCTGATATCCCAGGAATTTGTTGTGTTCGGTTAAAGACCGTCTCTAGCGTGGGGGCGCCCGCACAGACATTCCCGTCTACCTCCGGGCCGTACCACCACCAGCTTGAGGGGGAACTCCACACCATGTTCCGACGAGTCGGACGGTTCGCCGTCCACCGGCCATGGCTCACGATCCTTGCGTGGATCATCGCAGCGGTCGCGCTTGCCATGCTGGCGCCGGGCCTGAAGTCCACCAGGGACCAGGCGGAGTTCCTGCCGTCGCACTACGAATCGGTGCAGGCGGGCAAGCTCCAGGAGAAGGCCTTCCCCCAGAACCACCAAGCCGCTTCGATCATGGTGTTCAAGCGCGCTGACGGCGGGAAGCTGACGGCCACGGACAAGCAGGACGTCGTCAAGGTCACCAACGGCCTGCAGAACAAGCACTACCCCGAGATAGACCAGGTGGCGACGAGCCCCCAGGCCGTCTCGCCGAACGGCGAGATCGCGCTGGCGAACATCGTCTCCACCGACAAGGACCCGGCCGCCACGAAGCTCGAGGACTCGGTCAAGAAGCTCCGTGAGGACGCCAAGCCCCTGCTGAAGGACACCCAGTTGAAGATGGGCGTCACCGGTCAGGTGGCCTCCTCCATCGACGCCAAGGAGTCCTCCGGCAACACGGACGGCCTGATCATGAGCGCCACGCTGCTGCTCATCATCGTGCTGCTGCTGGCCATCTTCCGCAGCCCGCTGATCGCGATCCTGCCGGTGATCATCATCGGCATCGTCGCCTCGGTCGCCAACGGCCTCATCGGCACCGCCGCCAAGGTCGGCGGCCTCAAGGCCGACGCCAGCATCTCCCCGATCCTGATCGTCGTCCTCTTCGGCGTCGGCACGGACTACATCCTCTTCCTGCTCTTCCGCTACCGCGAGCTGCTGCGCGCCGGGAAGCAGCCGAAGGAGGCCCTGGCCGAGGCCGTGCACCGGGTGGGCGAGACCATCGCGTCCGCCGCCGGCGCGGTCATCGCCTCGTTCCTCGCCCTGCTGCTGTCCACCATGGGCATGATGAAGGCGATGGGCCCGTCCCTGGCGATCGCCGTCGCGGTGACCCTCGTTGCCGCGCTCACCCTGGTCCCCGCCGTCTTCTCGCTGCTGGGCCGCGCGGCGTTCTGGCCGTCCAAGGCCTGGAAGAAGACGCCGAAGAACCGTATGGCCAACGCGGTCGGCGGCCTGGTCTCCCGACGTCCGGGCGTGGTGGCGGTGCTGTCCACCGTGGTACTCGCCGTCCTGGCCACCGGTGCGCTCGGCTTCAAGTCGAAGTTCGACATGGACAGCCAGCTGCCCGCCAAGCTCGAGTCCGTCCAGGCGATGAAGGACCTGCAGAAGGGCTTCTCCGCCGGCCAGGCCGACCCGGCCCTGGTCTACCTCGAGTCCAAGAACAACACCCCGCTGAACAAGGGCGAGCTGGAGGCGTTCCGCGGCAGGATCGCGACGGTCAAGGGCGTGGACAAGGTCGCCCCGGCCGTCCCGAGCAAGGACGGCACGGTCGCCCTGTTCAGCGTGATCACCAAGGACAAGCCGACCGTCGACAAGGCCATCGAGGTCGTCGGCAACGATCTGCGCGACACGGCGCACCAGGCGGCTCCGCAGGGCACCAAGGCCCTGGTCGGCGGCACCTCGGCGGTCCTCAAGGACATCGAGAAGGCCGTCTCCCACGACTACAAGGTGGTCTTCCCGGTCGCCGGTGTCGCGATCATGCTGATCCTGGGCCTGCTGCTGCGCAGCCTGGTCGCGCCGCTCTACCTGATGATCTCGGTGGCCCTCGGCTTCGGCGCCACGCTCGGCTCGACGGTCTTCCTCTTCCAGGACATCAAGGGCGAGAACGGCATGCTGTTCATGCTGCCGATCATCATCTACCTCTTCGTGGTCGCGATCGGCACGGACTACAACATCCTGATGGTCGCCCGGCTCCGGGAGGAGGTCCGCAAGGGCGTGGCCCCGCGGCAGGCCATCCGCACCGCGGTCGCCCAGTCGGCGCCGACGATCTCCTCCGCGGCGATCATCCTCGCCGGTACGTTCGGTGTGCTGATGCTCGCCGACAACTCGATGCTCCAGCAGATGGGCTTCGCGGTGGCCTTCGGCATCCTGCTCACGGCCTTCGTGATGGCGATGCTGATGGTGCCGACGATCACCTCCCTGCTGGGCCACAAGGCCTGGTGGCCCGGCCACCAGGACGCCCCTACCGCCGCCCCGCAGTCCCCCGCCCACACCGGCGCCCTCAACGGCACCGCCTGGCGCGAGGACGAGCAGGTGCGCAGCTGACCTGACCGTCTCCCCGGTCACGTGAACGCGAGAGCCGCAGACCCGAAGTGGGCCTGCGGCTCTCGCGTTTCGCATGGAGCGGCCCGCTTCGGGAGGGCGTCGACGACAGCTACCGGGCTGCTGACGTCTCGCCGTACCGCAGTTGCCTGAGGAGAAGCCGGAGCCGCACCTGCCAGGCGCACTTACGCGAAGGCACGGTCCAGGCCGACGCGTACCGTGCAGGAGCCTCGCCGGCCTGGCCGCGTCCGGCCGAGTGCTTACTGCTCTGGCGCGCCCTCGTACGGCGCAACAAGGTGGAAGGACCACGCCGCGACGGGGCTGTCGTCCTCGGGGCCGAGAACGACCTGTCCGCCGATGTGCTCGGGCTTCAGGGCGAGGCCCTTGTCCGAGACGATGTGCAGTCCGAATCGGGTGGGCTTGATCTGCCAGGTGAGCGGTGCGACGTCGTTGGTCCAGGCCCGGTCCTCGGCGTAGGCGAGGGTGGCCTTCTGGTGGAGGTACGGGCGGATGTGGTACTGCCCCGGCAGGCTGGGGTCGACGCGCTGGATCACCCATTCCTGGGCGACCGGGGGGACGAGTTCGGGTGCCACGATGACGGGAGCCCCGTGGTTGATGGCGTGCGGGGTGGGGGTCAGGACGATCCGGAACCCGATGTGGGCGCCGATGATGTACCGCCCGTTCTGCAGCGCGAACTCAGTCACAGCATTTCCTCCGTATTCTCTGCCCTGGCCCATGGCGATCGTCATGGACCCGTGTACAGGCCCACATTGCTTGTCCACACCCGGCGCGGTAAGGGCTGAATATCGCCAGAATCAGGACTGTCCGTAAAGCCCTGACTACTGCGCGTTATTCGCCACATCCGGGGCACGCCATGTCTGCCGCGTCGCAGGTCCGCGCGATGGTGCGCCGACAGGGCAGGCGGGGCGGCGACCGAAAGCGGCGGCTGGGCACGCGCCTTCCGGCCGTTCGACGACGCTCGCGCATAACCGGCACTCCAAGTGGCAATACGCCGCTGGTTCCTCACCATTCGACTCGGCCGAGGAGTCGGCACCGCGAAGCTCGTTCCGCGCGCCCGTCGGCAGGTGGTTCCCGGTACCGCCGGGCTCGCTCCGGGCGCACCCTCGGGCCAAGGGGACCGCCCCAGCCCGGCGCAGCCGACGCCGATCGCAAAGAAAGCCCGGGTCAGCGCGTGACTGACCCGGGCTTCCGAGAAGCCGCCTGTCGGACTCGAACCGACGACCTTCGCTTTACAAGAGCGGTGCTCTACCAACTGAGCTAAGGCGGCGAGGCATCAGCAGTCTAACCGGACTCCGCGCCCGTCCAAGCCCCGATTTTCGTGACCGCAGTGACCGCAGTGACCGCACCCTGCTGACAACCGCCCGCGCCGCGGGTACCGTCACGGGCAACCCGTCCGAATTGGACTGGACCATTCCCTCTACTCGGATCGTCCGGCACGTTCCTGCCGGTGAAGGGACTCATCACCATGGCCACGGTCACATACGACAAGGCGACCCGGATCTATCCGGGCTCCGACAAGCCCGCCGTCGACCAGCTCGACATCTCCATCGAGGACGGGGAGTTCCTCGTCCTGGTCGGCCCCTCCGGCTGCGGGAAGTCCACCTCGCTGCGGATGCTCGCGGGCCTCGAGGACGTCAACAGCGGAGCGATCCGCATCGGCGACCGCGACGTCACGCACCTGCCGCCGAAGGACCGGGACATCGCCATGGTGTTCCAGAACTACGCGCTGTACCCGCACATGACCGTCGCCGACAACATGGGCTTCGCCCTGAAGATCGCGGGCGTGCCCAAGGCGGAGATCCGGCAGAAGGTCGAGGACGCGGCGCGGATCCTCGACCTCACCGAGTACCTGGGGCGCAAGCCCAAGGCGCTGTCCGGCGGTCAGCGGCAGCGCGTCGCGATGGGCCGGGCGATCGTCCGCGAACCGCAGGTGTTCCTGATGGACGAGCCGCTGTCCAACCTGGACGCGAAGCTGCGCGTACAGACCCGCACTCAGATCGCCGGGCTCCAGCGGCGTCTCGGGATCACCACCGTGTACGTCACGCACGACCAGGTCGAGGCCATGACGATGGGCGACCGGGTCGCGGTGCTCAAGGACGGCCTGCTCCAGCAGATCGACTCGCCGCGCAACATGTACGACCGTCCGGCCAACCTCTTCGTCGCGGGCTTCATCGGCTCGCCGGCCATGAACCTGGTCGAGGTGCCGATCGCCGACGGCGGAGTGAAGTTCGGCAACAGCGTCGTGCCGGTCTCGCGCGAGGCGCTGACGGCCGCCGCCGACGGCGGCGACCGCACGGTCACGGTCGGCGTACGGCCCGAGCACTTCGACGTGGTCGAGCAGGGCGGCGACGACACCGGCCTCGCGGTCACGGTGAACGTGGTCGAGGAACTCGGCGCCGACGGATACGTCTACGGCACGGCCGAGGTCGGCGGCGAGCACAAGGACCTGGTCGTACGGGTCAACGGGCGGCGCGTGCCGGAGAAGGGGGCCACGCTCCACGTCGTGCCCCGCCCGGGCGAGTTGCACGTCTTCTCCACCTCGTCCGGCGAGCGGCTGAGCGACTGAGGCAACCGGGCGACTGAGCAACCCGGCGGCGGGCGGCCGGTCAATCCGATGTTTCGATGAATGCTTCGACACATCGCTCTTTCCGGTTCCTGGGCGTCAACTTCGCGGCTGAATAAGGCTGATGCGCGTAGCTCGACCGAGTGACTAAATGTCGCCGCGCCATTACGCCTCGCTACCATCTCCCGCATGAACCAGGCCGCCCGCCGCATCGGCAGAACCCTCGCCCTCGTCCTTCCCGTCGTACTCGTGCTCTCGGGCACGCTCGCGGTCACGCGCGTGCCCTGGGCGACGCCCGCCGAGTCCCAGGTACTCACCGCAGCCTCGAACACCGCCTCCACACAGGCCAAGGCCGCCCGCGCCCCGCACGAGGTGCTGCGCGACCGGCTGCTGACCGAACTCCAGGAGAAGAACCCGGGCACCGCCCTCACCCATCTCCAGGAGGCCACGAACGGCCGCCCGTCGCTGGCCCGCTACTGCATGGACATCGCCCGCGAGCTCGGCCGCGCGGCGGTCGCGAAGTACCACTCCGTACGCAAGGCGCAGGCGTACTCCCGCCCCGTCTGCGACACCTCCTTCGCCTCGGGCGTCACCCAGGGGCACTGACACCGCGACCGGCCGGTCGTACCTCGCGCAGTGCCACTCGGCGGCACGGCATATCGTGCGGGCATGACCGGCACGCACCCCAACCCCGCTCCCACGCAAGCCGTGATCCTGGCCGGTGGCCAGGGATCACGGCTTCGTCCGTATACCGACGACCGCCCCAAGCCGATGGTCGAGATCCCCGGCACCGGCATCCCGATCATCGGCCACCAGCTCGCCTGGCTCGCCGCCGAGGGCGTCACCGACGCCGTCGTCTCGTGCGGCCATCTGGCCGAAGTTCTCGAGGCATGGCTCGTGTCGGCCGATCTGCCGCTCCGGGTGACGACCGTGGTCGAGAAGGAGCCCCTCGGCCGCGGCGGCGGTCTGCGGCACGCGGCCGCATCTCTCCCCCGCCCCGATCAGCCCTGGTACGCCACGAACGGCGACATCTGGACGCGCTTCTCCCTGCGCGAGATGGCCGCCTTCCACTACGAGCGCGATGCCACGGCGACCCTGGCGCTGGCCCGGCCCCGCATCCCCTGGGGCGCCGTCGAGACGGACGAGTTCGGGCACGTCCTCGACTTCATCGAGGCGCCGCCGTCCCCGTACCTGATCAACGCGGGCGTGTACGTCTTCTCCCCCGAGTTCGCCGGTCTGCTGCCGGAGCGGGGCGACCACGAGCGCACCACCTTCCCGCGGCTCGCCCGTGAGCGCCGCCTGGCCGGGTTCCCGCTGCCCCAGGGCGCGTACTGGCGCGCCATCGACACGGCCAAGGATCTGACCGAGGCCGCACGGGAGTTGGCGGGCTGACGACCGGCAGGCTGACGACGTACGGCCGTGGCCCCGCACCCTGCCGGGTACGAGGCCACAGTGTGCGGTGCCGTCAGCCCAGGAGGCCGCCGAGCGCGCCGCCGCCCGTCGAGCCGCCGCCCCCGGAGGAACCGGAACCGCCGGACGACGAACCGCCGCCGCTGCCGCCCGTCGCCGAGCCGGAGGAGGAGCTGTGCTGCGGTGCGGCCGGGGCCGCGGGCTGGTGGTGCGGGCTCTGGGGCGCGGAGTGGGAGCCGCCCGCACCGGGGTGGCCGCCGGCCGTGCCCGCGCCCACCGGGGTCCGCGCGGCGCCGGAGGCCGGCCCGGTGGCGGACGGGGTCGCCGGCTTCCGGCTGGTCGCGGAGGGCTTGGGGAGACCCGGCGAGACCGTGCCGTGGACGCCGCGCGGCGTGGTGCCGGCGTCCGGCCGCTGCGGGAGCGGCGAGCCGGGCAGGCTGTTCGCCGGCGGGGCGACCGGGCTGGGCCGCGGGGCGACCTGCGCGGAGCGCACGGCGCCGCCGAGCACCGAACCGGCGATCAGCGAGAGCCCGATGAGGACGGTCGCCATGGCGCCGCCGCGGCGCAGCACGCGCCGCCGCAGCTCCCAGAGCCCTGCGCGCGGGCCGAGCCGCCGCCAGGCCTCGCCCGCGAGGCGCCCGTCGACGGAGTAGAAGGGCGCCCCGGCGATGACGAGAGGGCTCCAGGCGGCGAGGTAGATGATGTCGGGCGCGTCGTAGACGGGCACGGCCCGCCAGCTGACGGTGACCAGCAGGGTGGCGGAGAGCAGGACGCCCACGCAGGCGGCGAGGCGCTGCCAGAGCCCGAAGATGGTGAGGACGCCGACGACGACCTGGAGGAAGGCGATGGTGAGCCCGGAGCCGACGGGGTGGCTGAGGGCGAAGGCGCGCAGGGGTGCCGCGGCGGCCCAGGGGTGCAGTGAGGTCAGCCAGGTGACCATGGAGCCGCGTTTTCCGCCGTCGAAATAGACGGGGTCGCACAGCTTGCCCATGCCGGCGTAGATGGAGATGAGCCCGAGGAAGATGCGCAGCGGGAGGAGGACGACGCCGAGGTTCATACGGCGCCCCGGGTAATAGGCGTGCCGTACCGCGTCGTTGCCGTGCCGGGCGGAGCGCGGGTAGTCGTCGTCGGCGAACTCGTCGTATCCGTACGGCGCTTCGTCGAATCCGCCGTGCGGCGGCCTTGCGCCGTGCAGGAGTTGGGTGTCGGAGCTTGTGGCGTGGGAGGCGTCGAGGCCGCCGTGGTCGATGGGGCCGCGGGGTCCGATGAGGCCGGTGGGAGCGTCGGGGTCGCCGATGCGTGGCAATACCTGGGTGGCACCGGCGTCGCCGCGCGGGGCCGCGGCATGTGCGGAGCCGGAATCCCTCATGGCCTGCAGGAGTTGGGTGGGAGCCGCGTCGCCGGGCTCGGCCCGCCCGCTCCACACCACGGGGGCGCGGCGTCTGGCCTGCCCCGTGACGGGCAGCTGCGCCGTGTCGGCGGCGACTCCGGCGAACTGCCGGGCGGCGCGCGGGGGGCGCGCGAGCTGCACGCGGAAGCTCAGGTGGTTGACGGAGACCTGCGCGGGATCGGACGGGACCTTCACCGTACTCAGCGCGGGCTGGTCGTCGTACCCGGAAGAGCTTCCCCCCGTAGGTGTGCGGGGTGTTCTGGTGTCCACACTCATCTAACCGAGTGACCGGAGATTAGGACACTGCCTTGACCGACTCGGGGTGTCCGAGACCCGTCAAGGCCGCCAACTGACGGCGCGGCCACGGAAGATCACTTCCATGGCCGCGCGGTCGGGAGGCGTCAGGCGCGGCGGCGTGCCGCCTCGTACAGCACGACACCGGCGGCGACACCGGCGTTGAGCGACTCGGCGCCGCCGGGCATCGGGATGCGCACGCGGAAGTCACAGGTCTCGCCGACGAGCCGGGAGAGACCCTTGCCCTCGCTGCCGACGACGATGACGACCGGGCCCTCGAGCGCGTCGAGCTCGTGCAGCTCGGTGTCGCCGTCCGCCGCGAGGCCGACGACCATCAGGCCCGCCTTCTGGTAGGCCTCGAGCATCCGCGTCATGTTGGTGGCGCGGGCGACGGGCGTACGGGCGGCGGTGCCGGCCGAGGTCTTCCAGGCGCTGGCGGTCATGCCGGCCGCGCGGCGCTCGGGGACGACCACGCCGTGGCCGCCGAAGGCGGAGACGGAGCGGACGACGGCGCCGAGGTTGCGCGGGTCGGTGATGCCGTCGAGGGCGACGATCAGCGGGTCCTCGCCGTTGTCGGAGGCGATCGCGGTGAGGTCCTCGGGGTGGGCGTAGTCGTACGGCGGCACCGACAGGACCAGGCCCTGGTGGTTGAGGCCGTTCGTCATCCGGTCGAGCTCCGGACGCGGGGCCTCCATGAGGTTGAGGCCCTTCTCCGTGGCGAGCTGGAGGGCCTCGCGCACGCGCTCGTCGCTGTCGACGAACTGCTGGACGTAGAGCGTGTTCGCGGGCACACCCTCGCGCAGCGCCTCGACCACCGAGTTACGGCCGACGACGAGCTCGTTGGTGCCCTTGGGGCCGCCGCGGCGCGGGGCCGGGCGGCGGGCCGCCTGCTTGGCCTGGGCGTTGGCGACACGATTCTTCTTATGTCCCTTGCGCATGCTCGCGGGCGGGGTGGGGCCCTTGCCCTCCAGGCCACGACGCCGCTGGCCGCCGCTGCCCACCGTCGCGCCCTTCTTGTTGGACGTGCGGCGGTTCCTGCGCTGGCTGTTGCCGGCCATGGGTCACCTGTTTCCTACTGCTGCGATAAACGTGCTTACAAAAAGTGTCGCTCAGGCAAGCGACCAGCGCGGTCCCGACGAGGTGTCCTCGACGACCAGGCCCGACTGCTGGAGCTGGTCGCGGATGGCGTCCGCGGTGGCGTAGTCCTTGCGCGACCGGGCCGCCTGGCGCTGCTCGAGGACGAGACGGACCAGCGAGTCCACGACGCCGTGCAGGTCCTCGCTGCGGTTCGTGCCGCCGGACCACTGCTCGTCCAGCGGGTCCAGGCCCAGGACGCCCAGCATCGCGCGCACCTCGGCCAGGCGGGCGACGGCGGTCTCCTTGTCGTCCGCGGTGAGGGCGGAATTGCCCTGCCGGACGGTGGTGTGCACGATGGCGAGCGCCTGCGGGACGCCGAAGTCGTCGTCCATGGCCTCGGCGAACGCGGGCGGCACCTCGTCGGCGGGCTCGACGGGGCCGGCCTTCTCGACGACGCGCTGGACGAAGCCCTCGATGCGGGCGAACGCCGACTCGGCCTCGCGCAGCGCCTCCTCGCTGTACTCGATCATCGACCGGTAGTGCGGGGAGCCGAGGTAGTAGCGCAGGACGATGGGGCGCCACTCCTTGACCATCTCCGAGACGAGCACGGAGTTGCCCAGCGACTTGGACATCTTCTCGCCGCTCATGGTGACCCAGGCGTTGTGCGCCCAGTACCGGGCGAAATCGTCGCCGAAGGCCTTGGCCTGGGCGATCTCGTTCTCGTGGTGCGGGAAGATCAGGTCGAGGCCGCCGCCGTGGATGTCGAAGGCGGCGCCGAGGTACTTGTGCGCCATGGCGGAGCACTCCAGGTGCCAGCCGGGACGGCCGCGGCCCCAGGGGGTCTCCCAGCTGGGCTCGCCCTCCTTGGCGGCCTTCCACATGGCGAAGTCGCGCGGGTCGCGCTTGCCGGTCTCGCCCTCGGAGGAGGGCTGGAGGAGGTTGTCCAGCTCCTGGTTGGAGAGCTCGAGGTAGCCGGGGAAGGAGCGCACGTCGAAGTAGACGTTGCCGTCGGCGGCATAGGCGTGACCGCGCTCGATCAGACCGCGCATCATCTCGATCATCTCGGTGATGTGCCCGGTCGCCCGCGGCTCGACGGTCGGACGCAGGCAGCCGAGGGCGTCGTAGCCGGCGTTGAAGGCACGCTCGTTCTCGTAGCCGATCGACCACCAGGGACGGCCCTGGTCGGCGGCCTTGTTGATGATCTTGTCGTCGATGTCGGTGACGTTGCGGACGAAGGTCACGTCATAGCCGCGGTAGGCGAACCAGCGGCGCATGATGTCGAAGTTCAGACCTGACCGGATGTGCCCGATGTGCGGTGCGGCCTGCACGGTCGCGCCACACAGGTAGATCGAGACACAGCCCGGCGTGAGCGGGGAGAAGTCCGTGATCTGCCGGGCGCGGGTGTCGTACAGGCGAATAGTCACGGAACCAGGGTAGTGGCCCCGCGACAGTGCCCGGGCCCGGCGGCGGGCGGTGCGGGACCGATCGGGCGCACCGGTCACGGGCATCGCGGTGAGCTTTGCCCGCAATTTAATGTTTTGCGGCAAAAATACAATCCGGCGTGGTAGCTTCCCCGGCACTCTTCACGGCCTTCGTGACCCGCCGCGGAACCCAGGAGGGGTGTTGCACTCCACTGTGCCGGTACAGCAGGAGCGTCCGGACCACCCGGTGCCGCCGCAGCAGCGGCCCCGGAGCGACGGGGGGCGCCGCAGACTCGGGGCGCTGGACGGGCTCCGGCTGGGTGCGGCGCTGATGGTGGTGGCGTACCACTACATGGCGTTCGGCAGCGGCGCCTGGGCGAGGCCCGCGCCGTCGCTCTTCCCGAGGGCCTATCTGCCCGCCTCCTACGGCTGGCTGGGCGTCCAGCTGTTCTTCCTGATCAGCGGCTTCGTCATCTGCATGAGCTGCTGGGGCAAGAGCGTCGGGGAGTTCGCCGTCTCCCGCGCCACCCGGCTCTACCCCGCGTACTGGTTCGCGGTGATCGCCGTCGCGCTCGTCCTGTGGCGATGGCCCCAGGTCAACTCCGCGCTCTCGCCGAGGGACGTCGCCGTCAACCTGACGATGCTCCAGGACCCCTTGGGGGTGGATCCGGTCGACGGCGTCTACTGGACGCTCTGGATCGAGATGCGCTTCTACCTGCTGTTCGCGCTCGTCGCCTGGCGGGGGCTGACCTACCGGCGGGCCGTGGGGTTCTGCGTGACCTGGGCCTTTGCCGCGGCCATCGCCAGGGCCGCCGACGACAGCCTGCTCGACCGGATCCTGCTGCCCCACGACTGCTGGTACTTCATCGCGGGCATCGCCTTCTACCTGATGTACCGCTTCCGCCCGAACCTGGTGCTCTGGCTCGTCGTGGCCGGCAGCTTCCTCGTGGCCCAGCACGACCTGCTCGGCGCGCAGTCACGGGCCGAAGGACATATGGGCCACAAGGTGCCGCATTGGCCCACCACCCTGTTGCTGGTGCTGTTCTTCCTCGCCGTGATGGCCACCGCACTCGGCTGGACACGGCGCCTCGAGTGGCGTTGGCTGTCCACGGCCGGGGCGCTGACCTATCCGCTTTATCTGCTCCACGAGCGCATCGGCTGGGTGATCATCAAGCACGCCGACGGCAGCGTGCCGCGCTATGTGCTGTTGCCCGCTCTCGTCGTGGGGATGCTGATGGCCGCCTGGCTGGTGCACCTGTGGGTCGAGCGCCCGTTGGCCCGCCGCTTCGGGAGCGGGCTGCGACGCGCGGTGGCGGACATCCGGTCCGGACAGCCGCACTCCCGGCACCCTTGAACGGAAACCTCCACAGGGCACCGAATGATCAAAAACAGCGCGGACGCATACCACCATCCAGGGGAGACGGTGGAGAAATTCAGAGACAGGAGAGAACTGTCACAACACCACGCGCATCGCCTGTGTCAGCATGCCTGCGCGCCCCGTTTGCATACGACGATCCGACTAGCCAATGGGAGTGGACCGCATGCGCTTCTCCGGCCGAGGTGAACTCGATGGCGGCCGGGTAGCCGTCCCCCCATCGCACTCCGCGCCCAGGCTGTACGTCCTCGACGGGCTCCGGCTGCTGGCCGCCCTGATGGTCGTGGTCTTCCACTACACCGCCCTGCACGGCGGGTGGGGGCGCAGCCCCGAGGAGGTCTTCCCCGGTCTGGTGCCGGTCACCCGCTACGGCTGGCTGGGCGTCGAGATCTTCTTCCTGATCAGCGGCTTCGTCATCTGCATGAGCACCTGGGGCAGAACGCTCGGCGATTTCGTGGCGTCCCGGATCTCCCGGATCTATCCCGCGTACTGGTTCGCGATCATCCTGACCGGCTCGGTCATCGCCCTGTGGCCCCAGGTCCGCAGCCTCAAGAACTTCGACTCCCTCCTCACCAACCTGACCATGCTTCAGCAGGGTCTCGGCGTATGGGACGTGGACGGCGTCTACTGGACGCTGTTCATCGAGCTCAAGTTCTATGTGCTCTTCGCCATGGTCGTGGCCACGGGCGTCACGTACCGCAAGTGCGTCCTGTTCTGCGGGCTCTGGATCATCGCCGCGGTCACCGCGCACATGGCGGACAACAAGCTGCTCCAGGTCTGGGCCATGCCGCTGTACGCACCGCACTTCATCGCGGGCATCGCCTTCTACCTGATGCACCGGTTCAAGCCAACGGCCCTGCTGTGGGGCCTGGTCGGCGTATCCCTGCTGCTGGGCCTGCACAACATGCCCAAGCGGGTCTCGGACAACACCAACAGCTCGATCGCGACCTGGCCCGCCTGCCTGATCGTCATCGCCGCGTACGCCCTCATGGCGCTCATCGCGCTGGGATACTTCGACCGCTGGCAGTGGCGACCGCTGGCGACCGCCGGCGCGCTCACCTACCCGCTCTACCTGATCCACCAGTACATCGGGATGACCGTCATCCACGGTCTGCGCGAGCGCGTCCCCGCACCCCTGCTCGTCGCCGGGCTCATCGCCGCGATGCTGTGCGCCGCCTGGCTCATCCACCGCTTCATCGAGCGCCCGCTCGGCAAGCGCCTGCGCAAGGCGATCCTCAAGGGCATCGACGAGATGCGGCGCAACTCCACGGCGCCCGCGCCCAGAAAGCCCGTACCGCACACCGGCGTGGCGTCCTTCCTCCACCAGGAGCCACGCGGCCACCGGCAGCCCGAACCCTACGAGCAGACCGGACCGTACGAGCAGACCGAGGCCGACCGCGTGGGCGCGAGCAAGGCGGACGGCGCCTGACCGGCCGGCTCAGAGGGTGCCGACGACCCTGCGCGGGGTGATGCGGACCACCACGCGCGGGGCGTCGTCCTTCGCCGCCGGGTTGAACTCGGCGTAGTCCTTGCCTGTGTACTTCCGCGCCAGCTCGTCGATCAGCTCCGGGCCGCCCTCGGAACCGACCGCGGCGACACCGCGGACCTCGGCATAGGTGTACGGCGCGTTCGGCGGGTTCACCATGACGGTCACCCGCGGATCGCGGCGCAGGTTCTTCTCCTTGCGCCGCCCGACCGTCGTGGAGATCAGCAGGTCGTTGCCGTCCCGCTTGATCCACACGACCGACAGCTGCGGGCTGCCGTCCGGCTGGACCGTCGCGACGGTGGCGAAGACGGGATAGTCGTCCAGGTACTTCTTCAGGTCGTCCGAGAGCTCGGCAGACACCATCCGGGTCCTTCCTGCGCGCAGACACGGCCGGTACACCGTCACGGTATGCCAGCACGCCGCCACGGGCAGGACTTACCCGGTGGCAGATCTCCGGAAGACCAGGGCCGTGGCGACGGCCGCGAGCCCCTCGGCCCGGCCCGTCAGGCCCAGGCCGTCGCTCGTGGTGCCGGAGACCGAGACCGGGGCGCCGGCCGCCGCCGAGAGCACCTGCTGCGCCTCGGCCCGCCGCTTGCCGATCTTCGGCCGTACGCCGATCACCTGGACCGCGACGTTGCCGATCTCGAAGCCCGCCTCCCGGACGATCCGGGCGGCTTCCGCCAGCAGGGTGACGCCGGACGCGCCCGACCACTCGGGCCGGTCCGTGCCGAAGTGCGCGCCGAGGTCGCCGACGCCCGCGGCGGAGAACAGCGCGTCACAGGCCGCGTGCGCGGCGACGTCGCCGTCGGAGTGCCCGGCGAGGCCGTGCGTCGCGTCCTCCCAGAGCAGGCCGGCGCACCACAGCTCACGGCCCTCCTCGAAGGCGTGCACATCGGTGCCGATCCCGACCAGCGGGAGCGGGGTGTCAGAAGCCATCGTTGGCCCTCCTGCGGGCGAGTACGGCCTCGGCCAGGACCAGGTCCAGCGGCCGGGTCACCTTGAAGGCCTCCTCGTGGCCGCGGACCACCACGACCTGCACGCCGGTGCGCTCCACCAGCCCGGCGCAGTCCGTGGCGCCCTCGCCCTCCAGCGCGGAGTGGGCGAACTGCTCGTGCGCGGCGGCGAGCGTACGGCGGTCGAAGCCCTGCGGGGTCTGCACGGCCCGCAGCAGCGCCCGCTCGGGCGTGCCGACGACCGGCTCGGGCTGCCCCGCCTCCTCGCCCGTCCTCGGCTCGACCTGCTTGACCGTGTCGGCGAGCGGCAGCGCGGGCACCACGGCACGCGCCCCGTCGCGCACGGCGGCGATGACGGAGTCCACGGTCTCGACCGGCACCAGCGGGCGCGCGGCGTCGTGCACAAGGACCGTGTCGACGTCGTCGGGCACGGCCTTCAGGCCCAGCCGCACGGACTCCTGGCGGGTGTCGCCGCCGGCGACCACCACCACCTCGGTGCGGTCGCCCGAGAGCGGGAACTCGTCGAGCAGGGTGCGCACCTGGTCCCTGCCGTCCGGCGGGGCGACCACGACGACGAGCGAGACCGCGCGGGAGGCCGCCATGGCCCGTACCGCATGGACGAGCATGGGGGTGCCGCTCAGCGCGCGCAGCGCCTTCGGCGTGCCCGGGCCGAGCCGCACGCCGCGGCCCGCCGCGGGGATGACCACCGCGGTGCGCGCGGGCGTGTGCGGGTCGGCACCTGCTCGATCAGACATTGCGTTGGCGTTCAGGTTTGCTTCCTCGGCCGAGTTGGGTATTGCCTCAGCGTGCGTGCCGGGTGGCCCGCCGGACCAGCCCCTTCCGTGACGACTGGCTCCGGTCGCCCGGCCCCGGCACACCGAAATACTGCGTGGAGCAGAGATGCCGCAGCGCCCGTCGGATGGCTGTCGCCATCACGCGGGCACCGCGGCACTTCTGCGTCCGGACCGACCGGACTCAGTCAAGGATGTCCGGTACCTGTGCGTCAGGACGCGAGGACCTCGTCGAGCAGAGCCTCGGCCTTGTCCTCGTTGGTGTTCTCCGCGAGGGCGAGCTCGCTCACCAGGATCTGGCGCGCCTTGGCGAGCATCCGCTTCTCACCGGCGGAGAGACCGCGCTCCCGCTCGCGGCGCCACAGGTCGCGCACGACCTCGGCGACCTTGATCACATCGCCGGACGCGAGCTTCTCGAGGTTTGCCTTGTAGCGACGGGACCAGTTCGTCGGTTCTTCCGCGTACGGCGCGCGGAGCACCTCGAAGACCCGGTCGAGCCCGTCCTGGCCGACCACATCGCGAACGCCGACGAACTCCGCATTGTCCGCCGGCACCCGAACCGTCAGGTCACCCTGGGCGACCTTCAGCACCAAGTAGGTCTTGTCCACGCCTTTGATCTGGCGAGTTTCGATGGCCTCGATCAGCGCGGCCCCGTGATGGGGATAGACCACGGTGTCGCCAACCTTGAACGTCATGTGACAGGTACCCCTTCCGTGGCTATCCAGTCTAACACGGGAAGTGCCCGTTCTGAATGGCGTTTCCGCAGGTCAGGGCATATCTCGGGGCTTGACAACTGCGCCCGGGGCGTGCTGCGGAGGGCTTCCGGAAGCAGGTATTCGCAGGTCGGAGCGGTTGTCCGGGGGAAGTGAAACGCGCACGTTACACGCACTCGGGCCGCCTCGCGAGCGGCCGTACGTCCCGGTTTGCCGGGGTCCGGTCGGCGCACTTCCGGTACTCCGTTCGGGGCCGGTGAGCGTTCTGTGCACCGAATCAGGAATTGATCAAGCCGAACTTGATCAATTTCCGTAACACCTCTCCATGACACCGTGCATTCCTTACCGATAATCCGCCCCGCGTTCCTCACGGCTCCCCCGGTTCAATTCCGGTCGCGGGGCCGCCATGAGCCGAGCGTGTCGTGAGGGGCGGGTCGGGTGCGGCGGCTCCTCGACGGCTCGGTAACCTAAGCGCGCTGACACACCCCTTACTTCGACTTCGTCCAAGGAGATGCCGCCGCCGTGAGCAGCAGCCTTCGACGCGGCGCTCTCGCCGCCACCGTCCTCGCGCTCTCGATCGCTTCGCTCTCCGCCTGCGGGGCGGGGAACAGTGCACAGACGCTCGAGGTGAAGCCCGACAACGCCGCCACCTCGGTCGGCAACGTCAAGCTCCAGAACATGAACGTGATCACTCAGCCCGAGGCCACCACCTCGGGCCCGGCCGTGATCACCGGCCAGATCTTCAACAGCGACCAGGAGAACAACCAGGAGCTGAAGGAGATCAAGATCGTCGGCAAGAACACGGCGATCAAGCTCTCGCCCGCCAAGGGCTCGGGACCGCTCGTGGTGCCGGCCGGCGGCTCGCTGCAGCTCGGCGGCAAGGGCAACGCCTCCGCGGTGCTGCCCAGCGGCCGGATGGGGCTGAAGGACGGCGAGCAGGTGCAGCTGAGCTTCACCTTCCAGAAGACCGGTGACGTACGCATCGGTGCCTTCGTCTTCCCCGCGAAGAGCTACTTCAAGGAGTGGGGCCCCAGCGAGGGCGCCTCGGCCCCGGCCTCGCAGCCGGGCAAGCCCGGCAAGCCGAACGGCTCGGCCTCGGCCTCGCCGTCGACGTCGGCCTCGACGAAGCCCTCCGGTGCTGCGGAGAGCAAGGCCCACTGACACACACGTGGGGCCCGGAAGCCTGTGGCTTCCGGGCCCCACGTGTATTTCGGCTCTGTTCCTACGGCTCGAACTTGTAGCCCAGGCCGCGCACCGTGACCAGGTACCTCGGCGCCCCCGGGTCGGGCTCGATCTTGGCGCGCAGGCGCTTGACGTGCACGTCGAGCGTCTTGGTGTCGCCGACGTAGTCCGCGCCCCAGACCCGGTCGATCAGCTGCATCCGGGTCAGCACCCGGCCCGCGTTGCGCAGCAGCATCTCCAGCAGGTCGAACTCCTTCAGCGGCAGGTCGACCTTGCCGCCGGAGACCGTGACCACATGGCGGTCGACGTCCATCCGGACGGGACCCGCCTCCAGGGCGGCCGGGGCGACCTCCTCGGGCTCGCCGCGGCGGCGCAGCACGGCGCGGATGCGGGCCACCAGCTCGCGCGAGGAGAAGGGCTTGGTGACGTAGTCGTCGGCTCCTATCTCCAGGCCCACGACCTTGTCGATCTCACTGTCCTTGGCGGTGACCATGATGACGGGGACGTTGGAGCGCCCGCGCAGCTGCCGGCAGACCTCGGTGCCGGGGAGCCCGGGCAGCATCAGGTCGAGCAGGACCAGGTCGGCGCCGTTGCGCTCGAACTCGTCCAGCCCGTCGGGCCCGGTGGCCGCGACGGCGACCTCGAAGCCCTCCTTGCGGAGCATGTAGGACAACGCGTCGCTGAAGGATTCCTCGTCTTCGACGACGAGCACTCGGGTCACGGGTTGACCTCCGGTCGGGTCTGGGGGTGGCACATGGGGGGTCGGGGAGCGGTTCCCCAGTCGGCAGGAGCGAGGCTCACGGGAGGACCTCTCCGGCGGGAAGGCCTGCATCGGTGAAGGTGTCGGGGCCGCTTCCGCGGCCGTTGGAGCCGACCGGGCGGCGGTCGCGGACCGAGCCCGCCTCCGGCAGGCGCAGGGTGAAGGTGGAGCCCTGGCCCTCGGCGCTCCAGACGGTGACCTCGCCCCCGTGGGAGGCGGCCACGTGCTTGACGATGGACAGGCCGAGTCCGGTGCCGCCGGTGGCGCGGGAGCGGGCGGGGTCGACGCGGTAGAAGCGCTCGAAGACCCGCTCGCGGTCCTTCTCGGAGATGCCGATGCCCTGGTCGGTGACGGCGATCTCGATGAGATCGCCGCCGGGTGCGGCCACCCTGCGGGCGGAGATGCCCACCCGGGTGCGGGCGGGGCTGTAGTTGACGGCGTTCTCGACGAGGTTGCCGAGGGCGGCGGCGAGCTGGCCGCGGTTGCCCCAGACGTGCAGGCCCGCGGCGCCGCCCGAGGCCATGGTGATCTGCTTGGCGCCGGCCTGGTGGCGGCAGCGGTCGACCGCCTCGGCGACCAGTTCGTCGACCCGCACCGGCTCGGCGTCCTCGAGGGGGTCGTCGTTCTGCACCCGGGAGAGGTCGATGAGCTCCTGGACCAGGTTGGTCAGTCGGGTCGCCTCGACCTGCATCCGCCCGGCGAAGCGGGTCACGGCCTCGGGGTCGTCGGAGGCGTCCATGACAGCTTCGGAGAGCAGGGACAGGGCGCCGACCGGGGTCTTGAGCTCGTGGCTGACGTTGGCCACGAAGTCACGGCGGACGGCCTCGATGCGGCGGGCCTCGGTGAGGTCCTCCACGAGCAGCAGGACCAGGCGCGAACCGAGCGGGGCGACACGGGCGGAGACCGCGAGCGCGTCGCCGCGGCCGGTGCCGCGCCGGGGGAGGTCGAGCTCGACCTGGCGTATCTCCCCGTCGCGGCGGGTGTCGCGGGCCATCTGGAGCATCGGCTCGACGGCGAGCTTGCCGCCCCGCACCAGCCCCAGGGCATAGGCCGCGGAGCTGGCCTTGACCACGGCGTCGCCCTCGTCGAGCACGACAGCCGAGGAGCGCAGGACGGACAGCACGGTGTCCACGCCGGGCGGCAGCACGGCGTCGGTGTGCAGGGAGCTCCGCGTCGGACGGGCCTGGTCGCGCTCGCTCCAGCGGAACGCCAGCATGGCGATCACACCGGTGCACAGCCCGGCGAGGGCTGCCGCTGCGGCAACGGCCGCGGAGACGTTCATGGCTCCAGGTTATGCGGGTGCACGGACAGCTCCACAGCCAAATGGGTGGCACCTCGAACATACGTTGCCGAGAGTTCACCTTGGCGTTGGTGCCGGTTCACTCCGGGGGCCGCCTGCCGTCGCGTTTCGGCCGGACTGTGGAAACGTGGGCGGACTCCGGACACCTCCCGCCCCACTGTCACCAGCGAGAGAAGGTCAGGCACATGAGGGACGCGTATCACGAGGAACTGGACTCGATCGGCGACGGCCTGGTCGAGATGGCGCGGCTCGTCGGCTCCGCGATCGGTCGCGCGACCACGGCGATCCTCGACGCGGACCTCAAGCTCGCGGAGGCCGTCATCGCGGGCGACGCGAAGGTCGACGATCTCCAGCGCGACCTGGAGGCCCGGGCCATCGCCCTGCTCGCCCGGCAGCAGCCGGTCGCCACCGACCTGCGCATCGTCGTCACCTCCCTGCGCATGAGCGCCGACCTGGAGCGCTCCGGCGACCTGGCCCAGCACGTGGCCAAGCTCGCCAGACTCCGCTTCCCCGAGCGCGCCGTGCCGCGCGACCTGCACTCGACCGTCCTGGAGATGGGCCAGCTCGCGCAGCGCCTGATGGCGAAGGCGGGCGAGGTCATCATCACCAAGGACGTCGATCTCGCGCTGCAGTTGGAGCAGGACGACGACGCGATGGACCAGCTGCACCGCACGCTCTTCCAGCACCTGATGGACGACCGCTGGCGGCACGGCATCGAGACGGCCGTCGACGTGACCCTGCTCGGCCGCTACTACGAGCGCTTCGCGGACCATGCCGTCTCCGTCGCCAAGCGCGTGGTCTACCTGGTCACCGGCGAGCACGCGGACGAGCGCCACCAGCCGGCCGGGCAGCCGGGCGCGGGCGAGGCGCCGTAGACATCACGGAAGCGCCCCTTCGTGCTCCCATGCGCCCTGTGCACGACCGCACACTCGTCCATCAAGCGCATTGACGGCCCGATGCTGACGGGCGTTCAGTGGGGACAGACAGACCACCCAGCGAGGAGGTACCCACATGAGCGGATGCCAGTGCGGCCCCGGTTGCAGCTGCGGATGTCAGCAAGGCGGCTCCTGCCAGTGCGGCGGCGGCTGCGGCTGACGCACTGTCCACGTCACTCACGGGAAGGGCCCCCGGCCGGTCAGCACCGGTCGGGGGCCCTTTCGGCGTGCTGCTACTTCTTCTTGCCCTGGTTCTTCACGGCCTCGATGGCGGCCTTGGCGGCCTCCGGGTCGAGGTACGTGCCGCCGGGGACGACCGGGCGGAAGTCGGCGTCGAGCTCGTAGGCGAGCGGGATGCCGGTGGGGATATTCAGGCCCGCGATGTCGGCGTCGGAGATGCCGTCGAGGTGCTTGACGAGGGCGCGCAGGGAGTTGCCGTGCGCGGCGACCAGGACGGTGCGGCCGGCGAGCAGGTCCGGGACGATGCCGTCGTACCAGTACGGCAGCATGCGGACGACGACGTCCTTGAGGCACTCCGTGCGCGGGCGCAGCTCCGGCGGGATGGAGGCGTAGCGCGGGTCGTCGCTCTGCGACCACTCGGTGCCGTCCTCGAGGGCGGGCGGCGGGGTGTCGTACGAGCGGCGCCAGAGCATGAACTGCTCCTCGCCGAACTCGGCCAGGGTCTGGGCCTTGTCCTTGCCCTGGAGGGCGCCGTAGTGGCGCTCGTTCAGCCGCCAGGAGCGGTGGACGGGGATCCAGTGGCGGTCGGCGGACTCCAGGGCCAGCTGCGCGGTGCGGATGGCGCGCTTCTGGAGGGAGGTGTGGACCACGTCCGGGAGCAGGCCGGCGTCCTTGAGCAGCTCTCCGCCGCGGACGGCCTCCTTCTCGCCCTTCTCGTTGAGGTTGACGTCCACCCAGCCGGTGAACAGGTTCTTGGCGTTCCACTCGCTCTCGCCGTGGCGGAGGAGGATCAGCTTGTACGGTGCGTCGGCCATGCCTTTGAGCCTAAACGACGGTAAGGGGGCCAGCGCCCTGCCCGGATCCGGGTCGATTGACGGAGTACGTCAATTCGATGGCGTGAACACGTCGAGAGCCCGTAAGGTGCCCGCCAGGCAAGAGGCACTTACATGCGAGGGGGCGCTGTGACGGCGCGTGTGATCCGGGCGGCACGGGAGAGCGTTGCGGGGCTCCCCCGGGAGTTCTGGTGGCTGTGGACGTCGACGCTGGTCAACCGCCTGGGCGCGTTCGTCTCCACGTTCCTCGCGCTGTATCTGACGCAGGAGCGCGGCTACTCGGCCACGTACGCCGGGCTGGTCGCGGCCCTGTACGGGCTCGGCAGCGTGGTGGCGTCGGTGGGGGCCGGGGTGCTGGCGGACCGGATCGGGCGGCGGCCCACGCTGCTCGCGGCGCAGCTCTCCACCTCCGCGACCGTGGCGCTGCTGGGCTTCGTGCACCACCCGGCGGCCATCGCGGCCGTCGCCTTCCTGGTGGGTCTGGCGAGCAACTCCTCGCGGCCGGCCACGCAGGCGATGATGGCGGACATCCTGCGCCCCGAGGACCGGGTACGGGCGTTCTCGCTCAACTACTGGGCGCTGAACCTGGGTTGGGCCCTGTCGGCGACGGTGGCGGGCATTCTCGCCGAGTACAGCTATCTGATCGGCTTCCTCGGTGAGTCCGGCATGATGCTGGCCTGCGCCGTCCTGTGCTTCATCAAGATCCCCGAGTCCCGGCCGGAGCGGTCCGGGGCGGCGGGGGACGACGAGCCCCCGGTGAGCCTGCTGACCGTGCTGCGGGACCGGAAGTTCATGGGTGTGACCGGGCTGTACTTCCTGCTCGCCCTGCTCTTCAACCAGACGTCGGTGTCCCTGCCGGTGACCATGGAGCGCAGCGGCCTGTCCAGCTCCGACTACGGCACCGTCATCGCGGTCAACGGCTTCCTGATCGTGGCGCTGCAGATCCCGGTGACCCGCTTCATCGAGCACCGCAGCCCTCAGCGGCTGCTCATCGTCTCCGCGCTGCTCGCGGGCTACGGCTTCGGGCTCACCGCGTTCGCCGACGGCATCCCCTTCTACATGCTGACGGTCGCCGTCTGGACGCTCGGCGAGATCGTCAACTCCCCCACGCAGATGGGGCTGGTGGCCCGGCTGTCGCCGGTCCACGGGCGCGGGCGCTACCAGGGCATGTTCTCGATGGCGTGGTCGCTGGCCAGCCTGGTGACCCCGCTCGCCAGCGGCCAGGTGATCGACGGCCTCGGGCCGGCCGTGCTGTGGGCCGCGTGCGCGGTGGTGGGTACGGTCGCCGCCGCCGGGTACTGGCTGCTGATGCGGGGGCTCCCGGCGGCACCGGTGGTCAGGGCCGCGGGCAGGCCCGCGGTGCGTGACGCGGCGTCAGCCTGACTTCTCGTCACGCCGGGCCGACTCGTCACGCCGGGTCAGCCGCTCGAAGGCCTCGAGGTTGCGCGTGGACTCCCCACGGGCCGTGCGCCACGCGTACTCCTTGCGGATCGCGCTCGCGAACCCCATCTCCAGCAGGGTGTTGAAGCTGCCGTCCGCGTTCTCCAGCACGACGCCGAGGAGCCGGTCGATCTCCTCCGCCGTGACGGCGGCCAGCGGCAGCCGCCCCACGAGGTAGACGTCACCGAGCCGGTCGACCGCGTACGCCACTCCGTACAGCCGGGTGTTGCGCTCGAGGAGCCAGCGGTAGACCGCCTCGTGGTTCTCGTCGGGGCGCCGTACGACGAAGGCGTTGAGGGAGAGGGAGTGGTTGCCGACGATCAGCGACACGGTCGTCGACAGCTTGCGGGTCCCGGGCAGTTTCACGACGTACGAACCGTCGGCCGGGCTCTCCCACTCGAGCGCGGCCTCGCGGAGCGTCTGCTCGATGATGCTCTTGGCGTCAGACATGTGCCGAGCGTAGGCGACGGCGCCTTTCCCCCATCGCCGCGGCGTAGACGTCGGCCGTGGCGGCGGCCGTCGCCTCCCAGCCGAAGGACTGCGCGTGCGCGGCGGCGGCCGCGCCCATGGTGTCGGCGAGGGCGGGCTCGGCCGCGAAGCGCTCCAGCGTCCGCGCGTAGTCGGCGGGGTCGTGGCCGGGCACCAGGAAGCCGCTCACCCCGTCGCGTACGGCCACCGGCAGGCCGCCGACCTCCGCCGCGACGACCGGCGTGCCGCACGCCTGCGCCTCGACCGCGACCAGCCCGAACGACTCGCTGTACGACGGCATGACCAGGACGGACGCCGCCCGGTACCAGTCCGCCAGCTGCTCCTGGCCCACCGGCGGGCGGAACCGGACGACGTCCGCGATGCCCAGGCGGGCGGCCAGCTTCTGCATCTCCTCGGGCTTGGCCAGCCCGCTGCCGCTCGGCCCGCCGACGACCGGCACGACGATGCGCGAGCGCAGCGCGGGCTGCCTCTCGAGCAGCACGGCGACCGCGCGCAGCAGCACGTCCGGGGCCTTGAGCGGCTGGATGCGCCCGGCGAACAGCGGCACCAGGGCGTCGGCCGGCAGGCCGAGCCGGGCCCGGGCGGCGGCCCGGCCGTCGGCGGGCCGGAAGCGGTCGAGGTTGACGCCCGGGTGGACGACCGCGACCTTGCCGGGGTCGGCGTCGTAGTGGTGGACGAGCTCCGCGGCCTCGCCGTCGGTGTTGGCGATCAGCCGGTCCGCCGCCCGGACGATCTGCGTCTCGCCGATGACGCGGGCGGCCGGTTCGGGCTTGTCGCCCTCCGCGAGGGCGGCGTTCTTGACCTTGGCCATGGTGTGCATGGCGTGCACCAGCGGCACGCCCCAGCGGTCGGCGGCCAGCCAGCCGACGTGGCCGGAGAGCCAGTAGTGCGAGTGCACCAGGTCGTAGTGGCCCGGCCGGTGGCCCGCCCACGCCTGCATCACGCCGTGCGTGAACGCGCACAGCTGCGCGGGCAGCTCCTCCTTGGCCAGCCCCTCGTACGGCCCGGCGTCGATGTGCCGGACGAGCACGCCCGGCGCCAGCTCCACGCTCGGCGGCAGGGAACCGGTGGTCGCCCGGGTGAAGACCTCGACCTCGATGCCGAGCGCGGCCAGCCGCTTGGCCAGCTCGACGATGTAGACGTTCATGCCGCCCGCGTCGCCCGTGCCCGGCTGGTGCAGCGGCGACGTATGGACGCTCAGCATCGCTATCCGCCGGGGCCGGCGGGGTGCCGCGGCGCGGCGCAGCAGTTGCTGGGGTTTGGCGAAAGGACCATGCGTACGGGCGCGAAGCCGGGCTGCGTACTGGCTCACCGTTCGAGTCCTCCGTGGCCTTGGGGGCGTAGACCAGCTGTCAACGGAGGCAACACACGGAGGCGGGCTCCCATTTCCTGCGTTACCGAACAGTGATAACCGGAGAACGGTAATAAGCTCATGCCCATGGCCGCCCGCACCACCCCGCCCCACCGTCCCGTCGGTTCGGCGACGCGCGGCACCACCAACCCCAACCGGCTGCGCCGCATGGACCGCTGGATCGCCGCGGTCCACGAGGGCGCGCTGCGCCGCAGCGCCGACCCGGTCGCGGTCGACCTCGGCTACGGCGCCGCGCCCTGGACCGCCGTGGAGCTGCTCGCCCGGCTGCGGCACGTACGGGCCGACGCCGAGGTCGTCGGCGTGGAGATCGACCCGGCGCGGGTCGAGGCGGCGAGGCCGTACGAGCGGGACGGGCTGACCTTCGCCCACGGCGGCTTCGAGGTGCCGCTGGCCGCGGGCCGCCGCCCGGCGCTGATCCGGGCGGCGAACGTGCTGCGCCAGTACGACGAGCACGAGGTCGCCGCCGTGTGGGCCCGGCTGTGCGGGCGCCTCGCGCCCGACGGGCTGCTGGTCGAGGGCACCTGTGACGAGATCGGCCGCCGCCATGTCTGGGTGGCGCTCGGCCCCGAGGGCCCGCGCACGGTGACCTTCGCCGCCCGCCTCGGCGGCCTGGGCACCCCGTCCGACCTCGCCGAGCGGCTGCCCAAGGCGCTCATCCACCGCAATGTCCCGGGCGAGCCGGTGCACGCCTTCCTGCGCGACTTCGACCGCGCGTGGGCGGCCGCGGCACCGTACGCGTCGCTGGGCGCGCGCCAGCGGTGGATCCGTACGGCGTCGGCGCTGGCCGGCGACTGGCCGCTGACCGACGGTCCGCGCCGGTGGCGGCAGGGCGAGCTCACGGTGCGCTGGAATGCGGTGGCACCGGCGTAGGGACAGCAACCCCAGGGTGACAACTCCGGCTATTCGCCGCCTATATGGGCACTCCGAGAAACAGTTGCCCCCTACACCTCGCACGTTACGCTCGGGTGACCCCATCCCCGCACCTCGGAGGCACGATGACCGGCACCACGAGCGGTGGCGAACGCGACACCGGACACGCGCTGTTGCAGCTGCGGGGGGTCAGCCGCAGTTACGGCGAGCGCCAGGCGCTGCACCCGCTCGACCTGGAGCTGAGGCCGGGCACCTGCACCGCCCTCTACGGGCACAACGGCTCCGGGAAGTCCACGCTGCTGCGCATCGCCAGCGGCCGGGACAAACCCACCACCGGCACCGCGCTCTTCGACGGCAGGACCATGGACGAGGACGACCCCGAGGTGCGCGCCCGGGTCGCCGTCGTCGGCGACACCGTCGCCTGCTACCCCGACCTGACGGTCCGTGAGCACCTCGAACTCGTCACCGTGGCCCACGATGTGGATGACGCGGACGAGTGGATCGACCAGGTCCTCGCCGACCGGCGCCTCGCCGATCACGCGGGCGCCCTGCCCGGCACCCTCTCCTCGGGCCAGTTGCAGTCGCTGCTGCTGGCCGCCGCGCTCGTCCGCCCCCGCGACCTGCTCGTGCTCGACGAGCCCGAGCAGCGCCTCGACCCCGGCTCCCGCAAGCGCCTCGCCGACCTGCTGCTCGGCGAGAAGGAGGACGGCGTCGCCGTCCTCATCGCCACCCACCAGCCCGACCTCGCCGAGGCGGTGGCCGACCGCATGATCGCCCTGGAGGACGGCAAGGTCATCGCCAACGGCCGCCCCGCCAAGGTCCTCGCCGGGCTCGGCGGCCGCCGATGAGCGCCGGGGAGACCTGGAGCGCCGAGTACGACCGCACCACGGAGACGCTCAACTGGCTGCGCGCCAAGCGCCGCGACCACCGCAAGCGGCGCAACCGCGACCTCGGCGTCATCGGCTACTCGCTCGTCCTGCTGATCGGCGGCTACGGCAGCACCTTCATCTACCGGTTCGCCCGCAATCTCCAGCACCTCACCGCCGACGACGGCACGGGCGAGGCCATACGCCGCGCCCTGCCCGGAGGGCTGGTGCTCCTCGGCCTCGCCCTCGGGCTGTTCGCCGCGCGGGACGCGCTGTGGCGCGGGCCCGTCGTGGTGCCCGGACCGGACGCGTCCTGGCTGCTGAGCCAGCCGATCGACCGGGCCAGGGTGCTGCGCCCGTGGTTCCGGTTCAGTTCCGTGCTCGCGCTGGTCGCCGGTGCCCTGGGCGCGCTCGGCGGGGGCATCCTGCTGCACCTGACCGGGCTGTCGTCGCTGGGCACGGGCATCGCGGCGTGCCTGCCCGCGGGCCTTTGCCTGCCGCTCCTCGCGGTCGCGCTCGCCATGTACGTCGAGTGCCTGCCCCGACTTGCCCGCCACGTACGGCGGTTCACGCCCTACGCGGTGCTGCTCCTGCTGCTGCTCACCGGCCAGACGGCGTGGGCGGCTTCGGGGCACCGTCTCCCGGTGGTGGAGCAGGCGGAGCTGTGGTCCGGGCCGTGGGGGTGGGCGGCGCAGCCCGTCGTCCGTACATCCGGCGCGCCCTTCGCGGTCGTCCTGCTGGCCGCCCTGACCGGCGGCGCGGTCGTGGCCGCGTACCGGGCGGCGGCGACCGTGCCCAACGAGCGGCTGCGGGCCCGCGCGGCGACCGCCTCGACGGTCGCCTCGGTGATGTGGTCCGTCGAACTGCGGGCCGCGAAGCTGGCGGTGTCCGATGCGGTGGGCGGCGACGGGCGCCGGGTGCGGTGGCGTGCGCCCGTGCCCCGCAACAGGCACCTGGTGGTGGTGTGGCGCGACGCGACGGCGCTGCTGCGCGCACCCGGCCGGGTGGGCGCAGCAGCGCTGTGGACGGCCGCCGCTGCCGCCGTGGCGGGGCTGGGCGCCTCGCTGCACGGCGGGGCCCGGGTCACCGCGGTGGCCGTGGCCCTGACCCTCGGCTACGTCGCGGTCGGCGCGCTGGCCGAGACCGCCCGGCTGGAGGCGGACGACCTGCGCCGCTCGGCGTGGTCGCGGATGCGCTTCGCGACGCTGATGCTCCACCACACCATCGTCCCCGCCGTGGCGGGCGTCGTGCTGGCGCTCCTGGCCGCCATACCGTTCGCCCTCAACGGCGGCGCGCGGGCACTGCTGTTGATGCCCCTGTGCGTGCTGCCCTTCGCTGCGGCGGCCGTGCTGTCCGCGGTGCGCGGCCCGGTGCGGTCGGACCTGATGTTCATGGGCATCCCCACACCGTTCGGGGACCCCAGCTTCCTCATCTTCGTCCTCTGGTACATCGCCGCCCCGCTGGTCTCGGTCGGCTCCCTGACATGGGCCATCTGCACCGGAGATGTCATCCGTACGGTGCCGACTGCGCTGTTCGTGACGGCAGTTCTGCTCCGGTTCGTCCACCGGAAGGCCGACCGGCTGCGCAAACGTTGATCACGTCACACAGACACCCGTGCGCCTGGGGCTAGGGTGCACGAGTGGCAACGGACACCGCATCGCTCTCGGTTCTGCACGGCCCCCGCGCGCCCTACCCCGCCGGGGAGCGCATCGACGCCCTGGTGGACCTGGCGGCCGCCGGCCGCCCGGACACCGTGGCGCTGCGGTGGCGGGACGTCACCGTGACCTACGGCGAACTCGTCGCCGCGGCGGACCGGGTGGCCGCGGAACTGGCCGCCCGCGGCGTGGCCCCGGGCGACGTGGTGGTCGTCCGCGCCGAACGCACCCACGAGACGGTGATCGCGCTCCTCGGGCTGCTGAAGGCGGGCGCGGTCTACGCCTGCGCACCCCTGGACTGGCCGGCCGGACGCTGCCGGCAGCTCGCCGAACGGACCGGCGCCGCCCTCTGCCTGACCACGGTGCCCGGAGAGACGATCGACGGCACGGCCACCCTGCCGCTCACCGAGCTGCTCTCCGCACACACCGGCCCCGCTGCCCTGCCCCAACAGGGCAGCGGGGCCGACCCGTTCTGCGTGTTCCTCACCTCCGGGAGCTCCGGCACGCCCAAGGCCGTCCTCGCACCCCACCGGGGCGTGGCCCGTACGGCGATCGACATCCGCCGCCTGCACGACGGTCCCCTGACCTCGCTCCAGCAGTCCTCGATGGCCTGGGACGTCTTCGCGCTCGAGCTGTGGGTGACGCTCATCAACGGCGGCACCTGTGTGCTCTTCGAGGACCGCTATCTCACCGGCAGGCGACTGCGCGAACTGGTCCGCGAGGGCCTCACCATGCTCGCGGTCGCAACTCCCGTGTTCGGCATGCTCGTCGACGACGACCCCGGATCGCTCGCCGGGCTCCGGCTGCTCTTCGTGGGCGGCGAACGGCTCCCCGCCGACCACGCCGCGCGGTGCCTGCGGGCCCACCCGGGGCTGCGACTGGTCAACGCCTACGGCCCCGTCGAGAACACGATCAACACCACGCTCTGGGCGGCCCGCGCCGACGGGATCGACGACGAGGTCCCCATCGGCACACCGGTCACCAACACCTCCGTCCTCCTGCTCGACGAGCAGCACCGCATCGTCCCCCGGGGCCGGACCGGCGAGATCGCCGTCAGCGGCGACGGCGTGGCCCTGGGGTACCTCGGCGCCGAGGAGGAGACCGCCCGGCGGTTCGTCACGGTCACCGTGGACGGAGAGCCGGTACGGGCGTACCTGACCGGCGACTTGGCGCGGATCGACGAGCGCGGCGAGCTGCTGTTCACGGGCCGCAAGGACCGCCAGCTGAAGATCCGGGGGCTGCGCGTCGAGCCGGAGGAGATCGAGCGCGTGGCCGAGGCCGTACCCGGCGTCACGCGGGCCGTCGTGCTCGGCCTGCCGCTCGACGCCCCGAACAAGACGCGGCTGGCGGCGTTTTTCCTCGCCCCTCACGGACCTGTGACCCCCGGGCGGGTACGGGAGGCGATCGCCGCGACGGTACCGGCCGGCTTCGTCCCGGACGTCGTGCTCGCCGTCCCCGAGCTCCCTCTCAACGCCAACGGCAAGGCCGACCAACACGCCCTCGCCGCCCTCGTGACCGCACCGGCCGCGCCCGGCGCCCCGGACGACGAGGACGAACTCACTACCGCCGTCCGCGAGATCGCGGCCGGGCTGCTCGGCTACCGCATCGGCCCCGACGACGACCTGTTCGACCGCGGCGCCACCTCCCTGACCGCGATGCGCCTGGCCACCCGCCTCAGCCGCCGCTTCACCCGCGCGATCGACGTGCCCGACGTCTTCCGCACCCGGACGCCCCGCGCCGTCGCGGAGCTCCTCGCGACGGCCCCCGCCCTGGAGGACCCCGTCGGCGCCGCCGCGGGCACCGACCCGGAGACGGGCTACGAACCGGCCGAACTCCCCCTGGTCTTCGGCAGCTTCTGGGCCGCCCTGCGCAGCGGCACCCGGCTCGACGAGGCCGTGGTGCCCGTCGTCTACCGGCTGCGCGGCAAGGTGGACCCCGGGCTGCTCGCCGAGGCGCTGGACCGCCTGGTGGCCCGGCACGAGGTGCTGCGGGTGCGGTTCGACACCGACCCCGAGCGGCCCCGGGTACGGGTGGTGCCCGCGAGCGAGGCGGCCGGGGTGCTGGAACACCAGGCGCCGTCGACGGGCCCGGAGGACGCGGCGCGGGCCGCCACCGCATGGGCCATGCGCCCCTTCGACCTGGCCTCCCGCAGCCCCCTCAGGGCCGCGTTCTTCCCGGCCGGACCGGCCGGGCCGGACGAGGCGGTCCTCGCCCTCAGCGTCCACCACATCTTCTTCGACGGCTGGTCCGCGCGCCTGTTCAGCCGCGAACTCGCCGACACCTACGCGGCATTGCTGGACGGCCGCACCCCGGACGCCCCGCCCCCGCCCTCCTACTTCGGGACCATCGCCGCCCAGCGGCAGCGGTACCGCGAGCGGTTCCCCGTCGCCGTCTGGTCCCGGCGCAAGCGGATGGCGGACGCACCGGAGCTGCCCTTCCCGCTCGACGCCGGCCGCCCGTGGAGCGGCCCGGCGGCCGAGGTCCCGCTGGCCGTCGACGAGGACCTGCTCGCCGCCGCCGGGGCCGCCGCGGCCGCCGTGCACGGCACGGCCATGGCGGTCTTCCACGCCGCCTACGTGATGCTGCTCCGCTCGTACACCGGCGTCCCCGACCCGGCCGTCGCCGTGCCGGTCAGCGGCCGCTGGACCGACGAGGAGAGCGACCTCGTCGGCTGCATGGCCGGCCTGCTGCCGCTGCGCCTGCCCGCCTCGGCGGACACGCCGCGGGCCCTGGCGGAGGCCGCCGCCGGGGAGCTGCGCGAGGCGATGCGGCCGCCGCTGGTGCCGATGAGCGCCGTCATGCCCGCCCTCCGCGAGGGACTCCGGCGGCACCCCCTGCTCCAGGCCTACCTGCTCCAGGAGGAACTCCCGCCCGCCGCCCTGGCGTTCGGCGACGCCGACGCCGAGCTGATCCGGGTCCCGTCCGCCAACGCGGTGCCCGAGCTGACCGTCGAGCTGTGGCCGCACCCGGCGGTGGGCGGCGTCCTGCGCTACCGCGAGGACGCCGTGCCCGCCGCCGACGCCCGGGAACTTGCCGACCGCTTCGTGGACCTCGTCCGGGATGTCGTCAGGGCGCTGACGCCTACCACCTGACGGGAAGCTCCCGGGGGCCGAGCGCGGAGCGGCCCAGCTTCCACGGCACCTCGTGCGCCGGCACCGCCAGGGCGAGCCCCGGCAGCCGCTCCAGCAACGCGCCGATGGCGGCGCGCAGTTCGATGCGCGCGAGCTGGGCGCCCAGACAGTGGTGGGGGCCGTACCCGAAGGCCAGGTGCCGGTTGGGGGTACGGCCGAAGTCCAGCTCGTCCGGGTTCTCGAAGACCGACGCGTCGTGGTTGGCCGCGTCCGCCTGGACCACCACCGGCTCCCCCGCCCGTACCGTGCCGCCGCTGAGCTCCACGTCCTCCAGGGCGATCCTGGTGAAGCCCGACAGCGTGCCGATCGGTACGAAGCGCAGCAGCTCCTCGACGGCGGGCTCGAGCAGCCCGGGATCGGCACGCAGCTGCGCCAGGTGGTCCGGGTGGGTCAGAAGTGTGTAGACGAGATTGCCGAGTTCGTCGGTGGTGGTCTCGTGTCCGGCGAGCAGCAGGGTGACGGCGAAGCTGACCAGCTCCTGCTCACTGAGCCGCTCCTCCTCGTCGCGCGCCCGCACCAGCGTGCCGAGCAGGTTGTCGGAGGGGTTCTCGCGCTCGGCGGCGATCCTGCCGGCGAGGTAGTCCCAGGGCAGTTGGCCTGCCTCACGCATCTTCGCGACCGCGTCGGGGCCGGTGGACCGCATCGCCTCGGACCAGAGGGAGAACAAGTGCCGTTCGGCGAACGGCACTCCGAGCAGCTCGCAGATCACCATCACCGGCAGCGGCTGCGTCAGATGCGCCACCAGGTCCGCGGGCGGCCCTTGCTCGACAATGCCGTCGATCAGTTCGGCGACGTACAACTCCACCTTCGGCTGGAGGTCGGCCAGGCGGCGCGGGGTGAACGCCCGCGACACAATGCGGCGTTGGCGGGTGTGGTCGGGCGGGTCCATGGTCAGGATGCTGGGCACCTGCTGGATCAGCGGGACGAGCCGGGGCACGTCGCGGCCGAGCGTGGCGGCCCGGCCGAACCGGGGGTCTCCGAGAACCGTCCGTACGTCCTCGTACCGGGTGACCAGCCAGGCCTCGCCGCCGTACGGCATGGTGACCCTGGCCAGCGGCTCCTCGCGCCGCAACCGTGCGTACTCCGGGTCGATCGCGACGCCCTGCGGCTCGCGGAAGGGGTACTTCTGCCGTCTCGTGGTCATCGCGTTCGGTTCCTCTTCGTTCCTCAGGGAAACGGGTGCGGGTGGGGGTTGAGGTCCGTCACGGCCGACGGCGGGGCCGGGTCGCCGAGCAGCTTCGGCACCTCGAGGAGGCGCGGGAGCCCGTCCACCCTGCGGTTGGTGTGGCCGAAGGTCATCGGCACGGTGCCGGGCACGACGACCTTGGCGCAGGAGAGCCCGGCGCGCCGCTGTTCCGGCGTGGTCTGGTCGACGGCCAGCACGTCCAGACCGGTGTCGAGGTAGCGCCGGACGGTGTGTTCGAGGTCCTCGGTGAGGTCGGCAGGCGAGACGGGGATGCTCCGCGCCGCCATTTCCTCCAGTGACCGGCGTTCGGGCGAGGCGAAGAGGAACTCCAGCCGGGGGAAGACCGCCGGGTCGGCGTGGAGCAGCGAGTGGTCGCCCATCGTGCGCACGAGCGCGGAGTCGGCCACCATGGCCTCGGCGTGCGCGCGCTGTTGGCGGTACGAGCGGTCCACGCTCGCCAGGATCGGCCCCAGTTCGACGAGGGCGTTCATCACGGCGCGTTCGGGGTCGACGTGCGCGCCGCCCGCGCACAGCGCCTTGGCCCGGCCGTCGTCGCCGGTGCGGTCGACGGCGACGGCCCACACGCAGGGGATGCCCTGCTCGACCGTGGTGTCCAGCACGGTGACGGTACGGTCGGTCTCCTCCTCGAGGTGCGCGGCGAGCAGCCGGACCCGGGGGTCGCGGGCGGTGGCGAGGTCGATGCGCGGCAGCGGGCGGCGCGCGTACCAGGCCATGAGGAAGGCGTCCCGCTCGGCGACCTCGAGGAGCCCGTAGAGGATCGCCTCCTCGAGGCAACTGCCCAGCGCGCAGCCGTTGGAGATCTCGTACGCGAGCCTCGGCTCGTCGCGCCGCAGGACGTGTGCGCCGTAGTACGCGTAGGCCTCGGGCACGAGCACCGCCTTCCGGCGGCGGAAGGAGTGCGCCCAGACCCAGTGCAGCTCGAGGTCCTCGCGGAACGGCGTGAAGGGGAAGCCGGGGTTCTCGTACTGCTCGGCGGCGTGGAGCCCGAGGGTGCGCGGGTCGACGGCGGTGTCGCGGACGTCGCGCCAGGCGGCCCGGACGGTGGTGCGCTTACCGCCCGCCTGGAGTCCGCCCCACCGCTCGACGGCCTCCAGCACCGCCGTGACGGAGCTGGCGCGGTAGCTGTCGCTGCGGCCCCAGCCGGCCTCCGTCGCCGTGGTGCCGCGCATCGCCAGCGGCGCCCTGGCGACGGGCAGGCCGCCCTCGTCGCCGGTCTGCACCTCGCTGATCAGCCCGGCCTCGGGGTCGACGAACGTGCGCAGGAGGTCCTCGTGTTCGTCGGCGATCGCGCGGACGCGGAACGCGCCGGGCGCGGGCTTCGGCCGGCGCTCCAGGGAGATCACCGCCCGCTCGGCGGTGTCGTCGGGCAGCGTGCCGCAGTCGGGGCACAGCGGGTCGGGCAGCACGGGGTGCGTCCGTACGGAGAGGTCCGCCAGCGAGACCCGGAGGAAGGACGACGCGGTGCGCGCCGGCGCCGTGAGCTCGTCAGCGACCAGTGCCGCGACGGTGTCGGCGGCGAGGGGGGTCAGCCGGGCCGGCGGACGGCTCGCGAGGGCGTCCCGGTTTCGGGCGTGGACGGCGGCCCGGTCGGGGTGGTTGCGGTCCCGGCGCAGTGCGGCGCACGTCGGGCAGCCGGGGGTGCCGGGCACGGCGAGCGGACCGATCACGACGTGGCCCGGTTCGGTCCACACCGGCAGCAGGGGCGCGCGGTGCCCGCGCCCCGCCGCGACGGGGTCCTCGGGCCAGGCGTCCGAGACGACGACCGTGGCCGCCGACTCGCCGTCGCCCAGCCTCCGTTCGATGGCGTCGCGGAGGATGCCCTCCCCCACCAGCCGTTCAGTCATCGGCGAGCACCACATTTCCGAGGTAGGGCGTGATCCGCGTGACCGCCGGGTCGTGGTCGAGCGGCACCAGCACGGGGGTCCGGCCGGTCCGCCGCAGCGCGGCGACCGCGTCGGCGACGGTCGCGTCGGCGGGTGGGCTCCAACTGCCGCCGTGGGCAGCCGGGTCCGGCAGGACGGGCGTGGTCACACCCGGCTGAACGGCCGCGAGCAGCGTCTCCAAGCCGTCGCGGAGGGCGTCGGCGAACCGCAGCCGGGTCACGACCCCGACCGCCGTCCCGTCCAGCAGCGCCGCCACCGTCGGGATGCCCGTGGTGCCGGTGAGGTCGACGAGGCGGACGTCATGGCCCAGCGTGGTGAGCAGACGGCGGTGGCGCCCGGCGTCGGTCCGGTCCAGGTCGACGTACGGGCCGGAGGCGCCGAACGCCAACTCCCGGCAGTGGGCGAGGAGTCCGGGGACGATCATGTCCTCCCAGCACAGGCCCGCACCGAGGCCGACGGGCAGCTGCGCGGGGAAGGCCGTGCGCGCGTCCACCGGGCGCGGTGTGTCGTCGTGCAGGCGCAGTCCCCACACCCGGCCGTCGGACGCGCGCCGGGGGTCGAAGGCCAGGGCGGCGTACGCGCCGAGCGCCCGCAGCGCCGTACGCTGCCGGGCCGTGGCGAAGTCCGGGCCGGTGGCGGTGACGGTCACCGGTGCGGCGCCGGGTGCCGCGACGATCGCGCGGGCCTGGCGCAGCGGGAGTTGGGTCAGCCCGTCCTCGTCCAGGGCGCGGATGATCCCGAAGCGTGCGTCGATCGCCGTCATGACGCGGGTGGAGAACTCCTCGCCGGTGACGGGCGGCCCCTGCCGCAGCGCGCGGACGGTCGCGGCGAACTCCTCGCGGGACTGCGGCCGGACGTCGTGCGCGGAAGGGTGCGGCAACACGTGGTGGTGGCTCTCGGCGAGGGTGCGTGTGTCGACGGAGTGCAGACGCTCGTCCGCTCCGCCGCCACGGAGGAGGCGGAACACCAGCTGATTCACGATCACTTGGGGGGCGTCGACCGGCGCCGTACGGAAGGCCTGCCGGTCCTCGGGGCGCAGGCGCTGCCACACCGAGTCCCAGTCGGGCCCGGTGTCCGGCGCGACGAGGACCTCGGTCTTCGAGACAAGCGCCTGGACGAGGGGGGTGCCGCGTGCGGCGCAGGCCTCGGCGAGCTCGCGGGCCCGGGGCAGGTCGTCGCAGCCGAAGAAGTGCAGTGCGAAGTCGGCGTCGTCGAGGGCCGTCGTCACGTCGGTGACGCCGGTGGTGGCGGCGACGAAGGGGGCGGGGCCTGCCACGAAGACCCTGCCGCCGGGGTGTTGTGCGGGCTCCGCGTCGGCGTCGTGGACCAGGCCGCGTTCGGCCAGGGCGTCGATGAGGTCCACGACCATGGCGCGGTGCTGCTCCGACAGCGAGGCGGTCAGCTCCTCGACCGTGCGCCGTCCGTCGAGGCGGGGCGCGAGTCGCTCCACCACGGCGGCGACGGTCGCGCCCTTCATGGTCACCGTCCCGGCGGGGGTCAGCCAGGCGACGCCCTGGTCCACGGGCGCGAAGTACGCGTCGTCGTCGAGCCTCGGCCTCATGCGGCGCCCTCCTTCAGGCTCCCCGGCTTCAAACTCCCCAGCGCGAACTCGCCGACGCTGGTCTCCTCGAAGCGGTCCAGCCCGGTCGCCGCGGCGAAGGCGTCCGAGTCCCCGACCCCCAGGGCGCAGGGCGCCAGCCGCATGGCGGTGGCCGCGAGGTACATGCCGTGCTGGAGCACCCCGACGTGCTTGAGGGTCAGGGCGTAGGCCATGGCCTGGTACTTCCAGGCCAGGCGGCCGTAGCGGCTCGCGATGACCATCAGCACCTGCGGGGTGGCACCGCCGGTCATGCCCGCCGCCGAGGACCGCATCAGCCAGCGCCGCGCGGTGGGCGTGGACGGCACCGGGACCAGCCGGTGCCCGTACGGGTCGTAGTGGTACAGGCCCGCGTCCAGTCCGCGGACGTGGTGCACGAGGGGGTAGATCTCCAGCTCGTGGGCCGCGCCGCCACCGGGGTACGGCCTGCTGGTCACCTCGAGCCCGCCGTCCTCGCCGGACGCGCGCACGCGTGCGGTGCGGTACAGGAACTCGCCGAGTTCGTCGGCCGTGAGGGGGTTGTCGTCGTCGTACGAGCGGACGGAGCGCCGGTTCTCCTGGACCGCCGCGAGCGACGGGTCCCGGTCGCGGAGCTCGTCCAGGTCGGGGCGGTGCAGGGCAATGCCCTCGCCCTGCCACGCCGGATGTCGGCCGGGCGGCGGGTCGAAGGTTCCCTTCGCCCAGTAGGAGCCGCCGAAGTCCTCGCCGATGCGGCGGTCGGCCCTGAGCCTGCTGCCGTGGTGGAAGGCCAGTTCGTGCGGGCTCCACTGGGCCCTGCCGAGTTCGGCGGTCTCGGCGGCGGGCGCGAGGAAGCCACCGTCGGCGAGGTCCTCGAGGAGCAGCTCAATGGCGGCCTCGGGCAGGCCGGTTGCGTCCTTCGCGGCTCCGGCGGTCAGGACTTGTGCGGCGAGGCGGCCGTCGTGCAGCCGCACGGTGGTGCGGGCTGCCGGGGACTCGACGAGGTACGCGTCGCCGTCGCGCCGGAGTGCCGCGAACCGGGACAGCCGGTGCGGAGTCTCCGGTGGGGCGGGTGCGGTGTACGGAGCGCGCGGCAGCGTGGTGTACAGGGGCTGCCCGTCGCAGACCACGGTGCCGACGAGCCAGCCACCGGCGCGCAACGCGCGGAGAAGCTCGGCGAGTTGGCGAACCGGGCACAGGGCGGCGAGCTCCTCCGCCGAGCGGTCCGTGTGCAGCTCCCGCAGCACCGCCCGCTGCGCAGGGGCCAGTTCGCCGAGCGGCTGGACGTGCGGCCAGGCCGCGAGAGCCGTACCGCCGGAGCCGGAGCCGGAGAGCAGGCTCACGCCGTCCCGGAGCCGGTGGAGCCGGTACACGCGCGGGGTCACGACGGCACCCCCGCGAGCTCTCCGGGCGCGGGCAGGCGCACGTCGGTCGCCGCGACGCCGAACAGGTCCTCCGCCACGTTCGCCGCGAGGTGGCACAGCAGGAAGCGTTCCGCGGGCTGCAACCCCAGCCGGGTCAGCTGGAGATACGTGTAGTTGAGGACCAGCCGGTACCGGTCGAACCAGAGCGGGTCGACGGTACTGCCGGGCGGGCGGCGGTGGTTGTGGAACGTGCTCTTGCGCGCCAGCTCGGCGACGACCGGATCGTCCTCGGAGTGGCGGCCCGCCCAGGGCGGGTCCATGGACATGGCGCCCGCCGCCAGCAGTTCGGCCCCGCGCTCGCGGAAGGGGCGCAGCTGCCGGATCCAGCGGCTGACGAGGCTCGTGTCGACGGCCCCGGAATCCACGACACGCATCACCTCGCGCACCCGCCCGGTGAGCGTCTCGGCGTGCGCGGCATAGTGCCGGTCCCATGCCTCCCGGAGGCCCTCGGCCTCCGGCCACCAGGAGAGGAAGGCCTCGGCGTGCGAACGGAACGACACGAAGCCCCGTTCCAGGCCGACCTCGGACAGGCCGTGCGCGGTGGCGACCATGATGTCGAAGGCCAGTCCCGCCAGTTGGCCGCCGTCACGGACGCGGGCGGCCATGTCGAAGGCCAGCGGCGTGGTGGCGTCGTAGAAATCGGCGAGCAGCTCGGCGGCCTGCTCGCTGCCGAGGACGTGCAGCCGCCGGTCGTACGCGTCCTCGTGCACCGAGTTGTCGGGGCGCAGCGGGGTGACGGGCCCGGACTCGTGCTCGAGTTCGGCGAGCCGCTCGTGCTGGGCCGCCAGGGCGGCGGGGTCGATCACGGCCGTCGAGGGGTGCGCGGCCAGCCAGGGCGTGATCACGTCGTCGATCGCGGGCCGCACCACGGCCGCGAACACGTCCGGCTCGGCGTCCACGTTGATCCGTACGTGGGGGCCGTGCAGCCAGTGCAGCACGTAGTGAACTCCCGCCACGTGCGGGGATATCCGCTCCACCAGGGGCCGCACGGCGTCCAGCAGCAGGGCGCTCTTGTCGTGGTCGTAGTAGTGGACGTGGAAGCTGCGCCACATCATGCCCCCTCGGGTGCGTCAGGGTCGGTGATCGCGCGGGCGGCGAGGTAGCGCAGGGAGCCCTCGGCGTCGATGCGCACGCCGGTCCGGTTGGCGAAGAGGTGCGCGCACAGGTCCGTCACCGACGCTGCGGACGGCGCGGTCGCGTCCGCGCGCAGGGTGTCCGTCACGTGTGCCAGGGAGGCGGCCCACTGCCTCAGACCGCTGCTCTCCGGCAGGCGGGGCCATGCCCGCGCGGTGGTGCGCATGGTGTCGGCGAGAGTGCACAGCCGGTCGCGCTGACGCGCGTAGAGCTCGCCACCCGTCTCGGCGGCGGACGCGGGGAACGCGCCGTCGGCCTTCGCGAGCTGCCGCCGCGCCAGGTCCCGGACGTCGGCGCCTCCGAGGTACCAGGCGAGCAGCAGGTGACACAGGGCGGCCAACTCGCGCTGTTCGCCGCCGGATTGGGCCTCCAGCTGGGCGAGGGCGAGTTCGCTCGAGACGGCGAAGTGCTCCTCGACCGCCTCGATCGCCTTGCCGTGCCCGTAGCGCTCGTGCTCGCGGACGTACGGCAGGAACCGCACCGAGTTGTTGGGGTACATGCGCTCCGTGGGCGTCACGCCTTCCCATGCGCCGATCTCGCGGGCGGAGCGCAGGTACTCGTCCTGGCCGAGCACGTCGGGCGACGGGTGCGCGGCGAGGTGGGCGGTGCAGCGCCGCTCGAGGAGTTCGCGGACGGCCTCCTCGCGGTCCGGGGTGCGCGGCAGGACGCGCAGCCGGAGGTGGGGGCCGCCGTCCCAGTAGCGCAGGAAGAACCCGCGGTCGGCCAGGCCCTGTTCGCGCAGTTCGGCGAGGAGCGGGCCGACGAGACCGGTCAGTACCCGGTCGAGGTCGCCCTGGTGGAACAGGTGGGCGCTGATCCAGCCTCCGTCGCTCACAGGGCTGTTCACCGGGCTGTTCACCGGGCACCGTCCGCGGTCAGCTCGACGACGAACTCGGCGACCCTGGGCCCGCTCTCGCCGGAGGCGGGATCGGGCAGCGCCTCCTCGAAGCCGACCCGGCCCGTGAACTCCTTGGTCATGTTCTTGAACACCCCGACCATCGACATGCTGGAGAAGTCGAGGAACATCGGCTTCCTCGCCTTCACGAACACCCTGCTGACCCAGTCGCCGTCCGTCGCGTACAGCCGGACGAAGCAGCGGCGCGGGATGCCGTGGGCGCGCAGCCAGTGCGCAAGACGGAGCAGGTACTCCGCCTCCGTCTCCCCGGCGCGTTCGCGCGGCACCTGTGCGGCCGGGGCGGACCACTCGGCCCGCTGCACGACGACCCGGCCGACCTCGACCCGCGGCAGGTGCTCGACGTCCTCGGAGGCCGACGCCTCCGCGGGCTTGAGCAGGGACAGGCTCGGGTGCAACAGGTAGGACTGGCCGAACGCGGCCATGAGCAGCCGGGCCGCGGGCGGCATCAGCGGGTCGGCCATCATGCCGAGGTGCGCGGGCTGCACCCGCCGCCCCCGGGCGCGCGAGGCCAACTCGAGCATGCCGCTGCCCGGTTCGCGCCGTACGACGAGGTCGTCGAGCGGGATGCGTTCGGCGGCCGGCCGGGTGCCGGTGGTGTACGGGTAGTCGATCTCGTACGGCGCGACGGGGGCGCGCAGGTTCACCGAGACGCCGAAGGTGCCGGAGAGTTCGGCGAGCAGCGGGCTGTGCTCGTCGCCGTCGGGGTGCCGGGGGGCGGGGACGTGTCCTCCCGCCTTGCGTATCAGCCTGGACCAGCGGCCGGTTCCCTTGCCGTATCCGCCGCTGATCGTGTTCACCGCCGCCATCGGCCCGCCGTCCTCCGCGAGGAACGGCTGGGCGTAGCAGGCGATGGAACCGGGGGTACGGACCCAGGCGGGCCAGCTCGCGGCCAGCCCGGCGAGGACGGCGGGGTCGGTGCGGACGACGCCGTCGTGCCGCTCGCCCGACAGGGCGGTCTCGCCCGACAGGGCCGTCTCCAGGGAGTGTTGGCGCAGCCGGTGCAGCTCGGCGAGGGCGGGCACCGGGCTGTGCTCCAGTTCGCCGGGCGGTACCGGGTTGCTGAGCTGGAGGAAGGGGCGCAGCGGGCGCAGCCATGCGGGGCAGTCGGCGTCCTCGAGCGCGAGGTCGGCCTGGACGGCCGCGTGCAGGCCGAGGAACGGCACCTCGGCGCCGGTGCCGAAGCGGTGTGCGGCGTACTCGGCGAGCGCGATGCGGACGGGCAGCATGCGGTCGTGCAGGGCCAGCCAGCGGCGCAGGACGTCGAGGTCGTCCAGGACGGGGCGCCAGTGCGCGGCGGAGGAGCTCGGGTTCGCGTGGGGCAGGACGGCGTTCTCGTGGAACGCGAGCTTGGCCAGGACCTCGGCCGGCGGCCAGTCGAGGCCGAGTTCACGGCCGAGCGCGGCGACAAGCCCGGCGATGGCGGCCTGCTGCTTGCGGTACGGCGCGACGTCGGACGGCGACGGCTCGCGCCCCAACTCGGCGCGCAGCTCGGTCAGAAGGCGCAGAACGGTGCCGTGCCGTGCGGAACCGGCGCTCTCGAGGAAGGAGATGAGGTCGTCGAGGGGCCGTTCGGACTGGTCCGGGACGGGGCTCACGTACTCCAGGACGCCGATCCTCACCAGCCGCTCGCAGAAGGGTTCCACCGCGGCGGGCGGGCGGCCGGCGAGTTCGGCCAGTTCGGTGGTCAGGCGGGTCAGGGAGCAGCCGTCGCGGGCGATGCGCAGGCACTCGGCGATCTCCTTGGAGGCGGGGACCGTCACGAGCGACTCGTCGGGCCGGCGGCCGAGGAGGGTGTATCTGCCGTCGCGTTCGCCCAGGCCGGGGTTGGGGCGGACGGCGAGGGAGCGGGTCAGTTCGGTGTCGGCCAGCAGGGCGCCGAGGATCTGTTCCAGGACCATGCGGTCCAGCTCGAGCACGCAGTGCACCGCGTCACCGCCGGACGCGGAGCCGGACACGGAGAACGCGGGGCCCTCGTCCCGCCAAGTGCCGACTGCCGTCGCGGTGAAGGTGCTGTAGGGGCTGGTCTTGGTGGCCGCGCGGGAGACGTACTTGGTCAGCCCGCTCACCGTGCGGCGGCGCAGGCGCGTGCCGTCGGCGAGGTCGCCGCGCACCAGCTCGTCCAGCAGGGCGGGGCTGGCCTGGGACAGGGCGTGCCGGAACACCGGATCGGCGGCGATCCGCAGCAGTCCCTGCTTTTCCTCTTCGTGGTCGCGGGAAATGAATGCGGACAGTTCCCGCAGGATCACTTCGCGTTCACGCATGTTCTCGAGCCATTGCCGGACGCGTTCGGCCACTTCTCGCGGAAGGGCCTGTGCGAGGTCCTCGCTCCATTCGCCCTTCGCCGGGAAACGGCCGCGGTACACACAGCGCCGCAATGCCACTACGCGCGGTTTCCAGGGCGATCCCGCCAGCGTGCCGATCACCGTGAAGAGCGCGTCGCCCAGCTCTTCCGCACCGGCCGCCAGCGCCTCGTCCAGCGCGAGGATCCGCTCGGCCGTACGCCAGGACCGGCCGGAGTCCAGTGCCTCGAGCGCGGACACCGGCAGCCCGCAGAAGCGGACGAAGAACGGTTCCCCGACGGAGTAACCGGAGTAGCCGGAGTAATCGGAGTAAGAAGTCACACGTCACCCCTGCCGAAGCCGCCTGTGCCCAAGTCCCGCGCCGGCACGGGGTGCCGGGACGGTGGTGGCCGCCCCGGCACCCCGTGGACCCGCTACGGCAGGGAGGAGCAGGAGCTGCCGCAGCTCGGCGACGAGGCTCCGTTCTCCACCAGGCCGTGGCCGCTGGTCAGCGACTCGACCGTGAGACCGCGGTCGGCCAGCTCGAAAACATCCGCCGGGATGTCATCGAGGTTGAAGTCAAGGTTCTTGTCTTCCATGACGACTCCTTTCATCGAATGAAAATGAATTACCCACGGAAAGAAGCAACTTCACCGGGGCGCTGTCAACTGCTTTTTCCCAGCACCCCGTTGGAGCACCGTTGACGCTACCCCCGGCACTCGGCAAACACCACCCTTGATCCATTCAGAATTAACGGCGGTCAGCATTCCGCTTTTTATACGGAACACACCTCGGCCGTAACACACATCTCAATTCACGGGCGGAAAAAGGTGCCGAGACGGAAAAAGCCGTTCATGCCCCGTTCATGATCCTTTGGAGCGCGTCGTCCACCAGCGGCCGGTCGCGGTCGTGCGTAAGGCAGTTGCGGGCGGCCCGCGGGGTCAGCCACACCAGGCGGTCGACCTCGCGGTTGGGTTCGAACTCGCCGTCGGTGACCTCGGCCGCCCAGTAACGGACCTCCTTGGGCCGCCCGTTCGCGACATAGCGCGCGGTGGGCAGCTCGGCACCCGGCACGCACTCCATGCCGGTCTCCTCGCGCACCTCGCGCACGGCCCCCGCGAGCGCGTCCTCGCCGCGCTTCAACTTGCCCTTGGGATGCGACCAATCGCCATATTTCGGCCGGTGGACGAGCGCGATCTCGATGCCGCCGTCCAACGGCGCACGCCGCCACAGGACACAGCCCGCGGCCCGTACGAGCCTCTCCCCCACGGTGCTCACGGTGCCGCCGTCAGCCGCTGCCACACCCGGTCGAACGCGAAGCGCGCCGCCTCGACCTCGTGCCGCTGGTCCGCGTGCAGCACCCCGAGGGCGTACGCCGTCGCCGGGGCGATGCGGGGCGTACGGGCCGCCGAGGCCGCCGCCGCGGCGGCACCGGCCGCGTCACGGTGCCGGTCGAGAGCCTGGCTCGCACCCAACAGCCGTACGGACAGCGAGGGTTCGGCCTCCGCCTGCCCCAGCTCGTCCAGCACCTCCTGCGCGTACCGCCGCAGCCGCACCAGCCGCCGCACCTGGTGCCACGGCGCGTCCTGGCGCGCCTCGGCGGGCGGGGCGTCGGCGTCGGGGGTGGCGGCGAGGCCGTGTACGAGCGCCTCCGCGTTGTACGGCAGCCCGGCCACCGACAGCGGCAGGGCGTCCACGGCCTCGCCGAGGAGCCGGTGCGTCTGCTCCGTGAGCAGCGACAGGCCCTCGCGGGACCGCGCGCCGAACGCGGCCGCGAGCAGCGGCGGTTCGGAGGAGAGCACGGCGACGCCGTCGGCGACGGCGTGGAAGCGCCCCGAGCCCAGCGCCTGGAGCGCGGCCGAGTGGGCGCGCGTCCGCGCGAGGGTCAACTGCCGTTCCAGCAGCGCCCCGGCGCGCGCCGCGCCCACGGTGAGGGTGCCGGAGGCGTCGCCCGGCGGGCCCGACAGCCGGTGCAGCGCCCCGCGCAGCCGGGCCAGCCTGGCGGCGCAGGCGTACTCACGGCCGAGGGTCTCCCCCAGCCAGCGCAGTTCGGCGCCGAGCTGGTCGGACCGGGCGGCGTCCGTCAGCGGCCGGTAGATGTGCAGCACGCCCGCGATCCGGCGGGACGCGGCGCGCAGCATACGGGCGGCGTCTGACGCGTCCTCGGCGTCGCTCCCGCTGTCGGCGTGCAGCCGCAGGCTGCGCAGGAACTCGGCGGCCTGGACGTGCAGATAGCGCGAGAGCACCTCGCCCGCGGTGTCCTGCCCGGTCGTCGTGGTCCTGGTCGTCGTGGTCCTGGTCGTCGTGGTCCTGGTCGTCGTGGTCCTGGTCGTCGTGGTCATGTTCCGCGGCTCCCCGGGCTCTGCGGTGACCGCCGGGTCATGAGGTTGCTGAGCCACGCCGGCGCCTCCGGGCGTCAATGAGCATCTCCTGCACGTTCCGCAGCGGCTGCCCGTCGGCATCGGTCGCCTGCCGGGTCCATTCGCCGTCGGGGCCCAGGTGCCAGGAGGCCGTACGGTCGGACATGCCGAGCTCCAGCAGCCGGCTGAGCGAGGCCCGGTGCGCGGAGTCGGTGACGCGGACCAGCGTCTCGATGCGCCGGTCCAGGTTGCGGTGCATCATGTCGGCGCTGCCGAGCCATACTTCGGGCTCACCGCCGTTCCCGAACGCGAAGACCCGGGAGTGTTCCAGGAACCGGCCGAGGACGCTGCGCACCCGGATGTTCTCCGAGAGCCCCGCCACGCCGGGCCGCAGGGCGCAGATGCCGCGCACCCACACATCCACCGGCACCCCGGCCATCGAGGCACGGTAGAGGGCGTCGACGACGGCCTCGTCGACCATCGCGTTGACCTTGAAGCGGATGTACGCCGGGCGCCCCTCGCGGTGGTGCGCGACCTCCTTGGCGATCCGGATGACCAGCCCGTCGCGCAGCGACCGCGGGGCCACGAGCAGCCGCCGGTAGGTCTCGCGGCGCGAGTAGCCGGACAGCCGGTTGAACAGGTCGGAGAGATCGGCGCCGACCTGCGGATCGGCGGTGAGCAGACCGAGATCCTCGTAGAGCCGCGCGGTCTTGGGGTGGTAATTGCCCGTTCCCACATGCGAGTAGCGGCGCAGCGTCTCGCCCTCCTGCCGCACCACGAGCGACAGCTTGCAGTGCGTCTTGAGCCCCACCAGCCCGTAGACGACGTGGCAGCCGGCCTCCTCCAGCTTCCGCGCCCACTTGATGTTGGCCTGCTCGTCGAACCGGGCCTTGATCTCGACCAGGACGAGGACCTGCTTGCCGGACTCGGCCGCGTCTATGAGCGCGTCCACGATCGGGGAATCACCCGAAGTCCGGTACAGCGTCTGCTTGATGGCCAGCACGTCCGGGTCGCCCGCCGCCTGTTCCAGGAACGACTGCACCGAGGTGGAGAAGGAGTCGTACGGGTGGTGCAGCAGCACGTCCCGCTCGCGCAGCGCGGCGAAGATGTCGGGCGCGGAGGCGGACTCGACCTCGGCGAGGTCGCGGTGGGTGCCGGCCACGAACGTGGGGTACTTGAGCTCGGGCCGGTCCAGGGCGGCGATGCCGAAGAGCGCGGTCAGGTCGAGCGGGCCGGGCAGCGGGTAGACCTCGGCGTCGGAGATCTTCAGCTCGCGCACGAGCAGGTCCAGGACGTACGGGTCGATGGTCTCCTCGACCTCGAGCCGCACGGGCGGGCCGAAGCGGCGCCGCATGAGCTCCTTCTCCAGCGCCTGGAGCAGGTTCTCGGCGTCGTCCTCCTCGACCTCCAGGTCCTCGTTGCGGGTCACCCGGAACATGTGGTGCGCGAGCACCTCCATGCCGGGGAAGAGCTCCTCGAGGTGGGCGGCGATGACGTCCTCGAGCGGGACGTAGCGCTGCGGGGAGGCCTCCAGGAACCGCGACAGCAGCGGCGGAACCTTCACGCGTGCGAAGTGCTCATGCCCGCTGACCGGGTTGCGGACGACCACCGCGAGGTTCAGCGACAGCCCCGAGATGTACGGGAAGGGGTGCGCGGGGTCGACCGCGAGCGGGGTCAGCACGGGGAAGATCCGCTGCCGGAAGAGGGTGAAGAGCCGCCCCTGCTCCTTCTCGGTCAGCTCGGTCCAGCGGATCAGGTGGACGCCCTGCTCGGCCAGCTCGGGGGCGACGTCCTGCTGGAAGCAGGCGGCGTGCCGGGCCATGAGCTCGCGCGAGCGGGCCCAGATCTGCTCCAGCACCTCGCGCGGCTGCAGCCCGGCGGCGGAGCGGGTCGCGACACCGGTGGCGATGCGCCGCTTGAGACCGGCGACGCGCACCATGAAGAACTCGTCCAGGTTGCTCGCGAAGATCGCCAGGAAGTTGGCCCGCTCGAGCAGCGGGGTGGCGGGGTCCTCGGCCAGCTCCAGCACCCGCTCGTTGAACGCCAGCCAGCTGCGCTCCCGGTCCAGGAAGCGCCCCTCGGGCAGCGGCTCGCCGGCCCGGCCGGCGGCCTCCCCGGGCAGCTCGTACCCGTCCACATAGTCGATCTCGCCGGCGTCGCCGATGCGGACCGGCGGTCCCTCGCCGGCGTAGCCGGTCAGGTCCGCGTCCAGGTCGGGCTCCAGCTCCGGGACGACCGGGGAGAAGTCCAGGTGCGGCCGGTGCGGGGCGTCGAACGCCGCGGCGGGCCGGGTGTGACCGCCCTGGCCGCCGGACTGCCGGTCGCCGCCCCGGGCGCTCGGATCCTGACTCGGATCCTGCGAGGGCTCCCTGGACGAGGACTCCCTGGGCTGGGTCATACCCTCATTGTTCCGCGTCACGGCCGATACCGGGGGGTCGGAAGGCGGCGCGGGGGCGGCGCGGAGCCATCGTTCGCGGGTGTGGGGGTGGGCGGGCTGCATTGGGCAAGGCTCGCAACCGCTGTTGAATCACGGGTAACGCCCACATGGCGTGCAGGAAACCCGGGGACCACCCCGGGTGACCCGCACGTCCGGTCAGGGGTGCATACGCCGCATCAGCCATACGGCGGACGTGCCCGCGAGCGCGGCGCACACCACCAGCAGCCCGGTCTCGGCCCACTGCAGGGGCCACAGGTCCGAGACGGGGTGGTAGTCGAGGTACCACCGGTCCGCGTGGTGCTGGGCGAGGCACCGTACGGGGTCCACGCCGACGTCGCACTGGGCGTCGACGATGCGCTTCCCCGTCCGCGCGACGATGCCGCGCTCGAACCGCCAGCTGCTGTCCCCGCTCAGCCCCGGCAGGTCGGGGCTCATCGCCGTCGACGGGGCGATCAGCTGGGGCCGCAGCGCCCCCGCCAGCCAGCGCACCGCGCCGTAGGCGACGAGGGTCAGGCCCATGGCGGGCACCACCTGCCGGACCACCAGGCCCGCCAGGGCGCCGAGCCCGACGCCGAGCAGCGCGTTCGCGACGGGCACCGGCCCGATCATGCCGAACGACGTGTACCAGGTCTGGCCCGGCAGCAGCCCGTCCGGCACCACCGACCAGCTCCAGGTGTACGCGGCGGCCAGCAGCGACGCCCCGGCGGTCACCGCCACCGCGGGCACGGCGAGCTTCGCCGCGAACCAGCGCATCGGGGCGCCGGACTGTGTCCACGCCACCTTGTACGTACCGGTCTCCAGCTCCCGCGCGATCACGGGCCCGGCCACGAACAGGCCGGCCACCAGCGGCAGATACTGCACCAGCAGCCCGTTGTAGTGCAGGACGTCGCCGTACGTGGCCCGGAAGCCGTCCGTGGCGTCCGAGAGCTCGCGGCAGTCGTAGCCCTGCCGGCCACAGGCCTCGCCGAGATGCTTGCCGCCGATCACGTCGGCCATGGCGAAGCGCAGCGCCACCAGCTGGACGACGACCACGACGAGCAGCGCCAGTGCGGTCAGCGCCGCCACGCGGTGCTGCCGCAGCACCAGCCAGACGAACCCGCGCGGGGCGAGCCGGTGTGTGGTTCTTGTCGTGGTGGCGGTGGCGCTCACGCCGCCGCCTTCCGGGAACGCGGCTCGGCGCTCGGGGTGAGCAGCGCGGGCGCGTCCGGGGAGCGCAGGTGGGCGAGGAGCATCTCCTCGAGCGTCGGCTCGGACGTCTCCCACTGCCCGGCGAGCGGGCCCTCGGGCCGGATCATGGCGGTGAGCTGGCGCCCGGTGGTCCGCGTCTCGACGACCGTGTGCGCGGCGAACGCCCTCGGCGGACCGGACTCCTCGTGCCGGCCGACGACGACGCGGTGCGCGCCGAGGAGGTCCTCGACCTCGCCCGCGAGCCGCACCCGGCCGCCGGATATCAGCAGCAGGTAGTCGCAGACGCCCTCGAGCTCGGCCAGGACGTGCGAGGCGAGCACGATCGTGGTCGCGCGCTCGGCCACCTCGCCCATGAGCAGGGCCATCATCTCGTGCCGCACGAGCGGGTCGAGATCGCTCATCGGCTCGTCCAGCAGCAGCAGTTCGGGCCGCTTGCCGAAGGCGAGGGCGAGCGCGACACGGGTGCGCTGGCCGCCGGAGAGCGCACCGATCCGCGCGTCGAGGGCGAGGTCCCCCTGCCGGACGATCCGCGCGGCCGCGGCCTCGTCCCAGCAGCCCGGGTTCAGCTCCCGGCCCATGCGCAGCATGTCGCCCACCGTGAAGTGCGGGTAGAGCGGCTTGTCCTGCGCGAGGTAGGCCACCCGCGGGCGGGTGGCCTCGACGGTGGGATCGCCGTCGAAGACGTGCAGCGCGCCCGCGTCCGCCCGCCGCAGCCCGGCGGCGACGGACAGCAGCGTGGACTTGCCCGCCCCGTTGGGCCCGACGAGCGCGCAGATCCGCCCCGCGGGCACCCGGAACGAGCAGTCGCGCAGCGCCCATCCACGCCGGTGCTCCACCCCCAGGCCGACCGCCTCCAGCGCGGTCCGGCCGGTGAGAAAGGTCAGATCGGTCATCCCGTCCCCTCGTCCACATGCGGTGCCGCCGCGCCGTTCACGCCGTTCGCGCCGTTTGCGCCGTCGAAGGACTCTTCCAGCACCGACGCGACCAGCGCGGCCACGTCCTCCCGGTCGAGCCCGGCCGCGCGGGCGCGCTCCGTCCAGTCGGCCAGCTCCGCGCGCAGCGGCGAGTCGGCGGCGGCCCCGGGCCGCGCCAGCGAGCGCCGGACGAACGTCCCCAGCCCGGGGCGCGCCTCGACCAGACCCTCGCGGTCGAGCTCGCGGTAGGCCTTCAGGACGGTGTTGGGGTTGATGGCCGTTGCGGCGACGACCTCCTTGGCCGTCGGCAGCTTGTCACCGGGCACGAGCAGCCCGAGCCGCAGCGCCTGCTTGACCTGCTGAACTATCTGCAGGTAGGTGGCGACTCCGCTGCGCCGCTCGATGCGGAACTCCAGCACGCCATCACCCTTTCACTACTTGACTAGTGAAAGGCTGCGGGACGTGACGGAGAGCTGTCAAACCGTGGCTGTTCTCAGCTCTCCGTGCGGTACATCAAATCGGTCTCATGGACCACAAACCCCAGCCGCTCGTACACCGCCACGGCCGCAACATTGTCCGCGTCCACGTACAGCATCGCCGTCGGCAGCCCCTGCGCCGCCAGGTGCCGCAGCCCGATGGTGGTCAGCGCCTTGCCGAGCCCGCCGCCCTGCACACCGGGGCGCACGCCCAGGACGTACACCTCGCCCAGACCCTCCTCGGCATGGACCTTCGTCCAGTGGAAGCCGACGAGCTCCCCCTCCCGCTCCGCGAGGAAGAAGCCCTTCGGGTCGAACCAGCTCTCCGCCTTGCGGTCGTCCAGGTCCCGCTGCGTGAGCGAACCCTGCTCGGGGTGGTGCGCGAAGGCCGCCGCGTTCACCGCCAGCCACGCCGCGTCGTCCTCGCCGGGACGGAAGGCCCGTACGGACACGCCCTCGGGCAGCGCCGGTTCGGCCAGATCCAGGCCTTCGAGCGGCCGGCGCATCTGCCGCAGCTCGCGGAACAGGCTCAGCCCCAGCACCTGCGCCAGGTGCCGGGCCGCCGGGTGCCCGCCGTGCGCCCACACCCGCAGCCGCTTGCCCGACTCGTGCAACAGCGTGTTCCCCAGCGCCCGTCCATGGCCGACCCCGCGGTGCGCCGGGTGCACCACCAGCTCCGCCGCCGGTGCCTCCACCGGGTCGCTCTCCTCCAACTGCCCGTACGCGACGAAGTCCCCGGCCACGTTGTGCACGAGCACATGCCGCACACCCGCGCGGCGGCCCTTGAGCTGGAGCCGGCCCTGCTCCGAGACGGCCTGCTGCCCGTCCTCCGCCGCCGCTTCGGCCAGCAGCCGCAGTACGTCCCGCGCCTGCTCCGGCGTAAGTTCCGTCAGGACTTCGGTCCGCCGCCGTCCGCTCGCGTCATTCAGCACGTCGTTCATGGTGTGAGCCTGCCACACACGTCACCTTTCCGTTACCTCAACCATCCTGTCGTGCTACGCGCGTTGACCTTATGCTGCGCCGGAACCGTCCCGCCCTTGACCATCCAAAGGGGAAACCCATGCCCGCGACGCCTCCCCGTGAGCGCCGCCTCGCCAGACGCCTGACCGCGGCCACCGCCGTGCTCGCCGCCACCGCCGGCGCCCTCGCCGCGACCACCCCCACCGCGGGTGCTGCCGACGCCCACCACAAGAGCAACCGCACGGTAGACGTGCAACTGCTCTCCTTCAACGACTTCCACGGCAACCTGGAGCCCCCGCAGGGCTCCTCCGGCGCGGTCACCGAGGCCGAGCCCGACGGCAGCAAGAAGGTCATACCCGCGGGCGGCATGGAGTACCTCGCCAACGCCCTGCGCACGGCCCGCAAGGGCCACCCCTACACGGTGACCGCGGCGGCCGGCGACATGGTCGGCGCGAGCCCGCTGATGTCCGGCCTCTTCCACGACGAGCCCACCATCGAGGCCCTCAACAAGCTCGGCCTCGACGTCACCTCGGTCGGCAACCACGAGTTCGACCAGGGCCGTGCCGAGCTGCTGCGCAAGCAGCGCGGCGGCTGCCACCCCAAGGACGGCTGCTACGAGAAGGGCAAGAAGTTCAAGGGCGCGAACTTCCCCTACCTCGCCGCCAATGTCACGGACGCGAAGACCGGCAAGCCGATCCTCAAGCCGTACACGGTCTGGCAGCGCAACGGCGTCAAGATCGGCTTCATCGGCGTCACGCTGAAGGGCACCCCCGACGTCACCACGGCCCAGGGCGTCAAGGGCCTGAAGTTCGGCGACGAGGTCGCCACGATCAACAAGTACGCCAAGGAGCTCAACCGCAAGGGCGTCAAGTCGATCGTCGCCCTCATCCACGAGGGAGGCATGCCCGCCTCCAACGCGTACAACTACAACTGCGACGCGGGCGGTCCGGGCAAGGGCCTCTCCGGCGCCATCGTCAACATCGCCAAGCATGTGACCCCGAAGGTGGACGCCCTCCTCACCGGCCACACGCACCAGGCGTACACCTGCACCATCCCGGACCCGGCGGGCCACCCGCGCACGGTCACCTCGGCGGCGTCCTTCGGCCGCGTCTACACCGAGACGACCCTCACCTACGACCGCCGCACCGGCCGCATCGTGCGCACCGCCGTCAAGGCACCGCACGCCGTCAACCACGTGGTGACCCGCAACCAGCCCAAGGCGCGCGACATGTCCGCGCTCATCGCCCGCTGGAACAAGCTGGCCGCACCGGTCGCCAGCCGCCCCGTCGGCTGGATCTCCGCCGACATCAACGGCCGCGGCTCCGAGGAGTACGAGAAGCCGCTCGGCGACGTCATCGCCGACGCCCAGCTCGAGGGCCTCGCCCCCGCCGGCAAGGGCGGCGCGCAGATCGCCTTCATGAACCCCGGCGGCATCCGCTCCGACCTCGCCTACAAAGCCGCGGGCAAGGAGGGCGACGGCGTCGTCACCTACGGCAAGGCGTTCACCGTCCAGCCCTTCACCAACATCATGCAGACCGCCGACCTCACCGGCGCCCAGGTCATCTCGATGCTCAAGCAGCAGGTCAGCGGCCCGGTCAACGGCCCCGAGCCGAAGATCCTCCAGATCAGCAAGGGCCTGACCTACACCCTCGACCTCACCAAGTCCGGCGCGGACCGCGTCGTGGCCTCGTCCGTGAAGCTGAACGGCGTCGCCATCGACCCCGCCAAGACCTACCGGGTCGCCGCCAACGAGTTCCTCATGGGCGGCGGTGACGGCTTCACCACCTTCAAGGACGCGAAGAACAAGCACGCCGGCGCGTCCGACCTCGAGGTCTTCATCTCCTACCTCAAGGCCCACTCCTCGAAGCAGTCCCCGCTCGCCCCGCCGAAGCCGGAGCGGATCACGGTCGTGAAGTAACGGACGCCGTACGCCACTTCGCCCCGCCGGGTTGCGTTGCCGTCTGGCGGGGCGAAGTGTTGCTGGGCGTCAGCCGCACAAGAGCAGCCGGAACGCTTGTGCCTTCCGCCAGCTTGACGACGATGGGGGCACCGACTCGTCAAAGAGCTCTTCGATCTGGGTCACAGTGAAGGCTCGGTCGAACCAGTCGTCCAGGGTGTCGAGGCAGGAACACATCATGATGCGCTTCTCGTGCGCGGGCTTCCTGGAGATTCCCCGGTGATCCAGCACGCGCAGCACGCACCCTCCGGCTGCCAGCAGCCTCCCTGCATCACTGCCCGCCCAATAGTCGCTCTTCAGAGGGGCGTCGAGACGTTCCTCAGCCCGCTCGGCGGAGGGCTCGGAGTCAGGGCCTTGTTCACACGAGGTCATCGCGAGCTCCGGCTCCGCTCTCGTCGTCGAACAGCTCGTCGACCTTGGAAACGTCCAGGGCACGGTCGACCCAATGATCCAGGGCTTCGATGTCGGAACAGCCCGTGATCCGTTCCCGGGCCTCCGGCGACACGGCGACGCCTCGCTTTCCCAGCACACGCAGCACTGCCTGCGCACGCCCCTTCGCCTCGCCCTTCGCCTCGCCTTCCCGAAGGCCCTTCGCCTCGCCCTCCCGAAGCTTCTCCTCGACGAGGGTGCCGCGGCCGGGAAAGTAGTTAAGAGTCTCCATCAGATTCCTCCAGGTCTCTCCTGCCCGGGTGTCCGCCAGGGCGACATCCAAGAATTGCGCCCAGTACGTCTGGGACTCCCGGGATGTCCCGCCCAAGGCGCGCGCCAGTGGCTCCAGTATGTCCGTGACCGCCGGGTCACGCCCGTGAGTCAGGACCGAGAACCCCGCCAGGTCCACGTTCCGTGCGATCTCCTCCGGGTCGATGATCATCGGGACGTTTCCGGGCCCCACGACCAGTGGGTGCACGGACAGCGAGGTCCATGCCTCGGTGCCGAGCCGGAACGGCCCCTCCGCCCATTCGGCGGTCGCTTTGTCCTGGCAGACCACGAGCAGCAGCGCTGGGCACGCGTACTTCGACTTGAGATACGCGAGGTAGTACGCCCAGCTGACCTCCTTGTCCCGGTCCCGGCGTCCCTGCGCCTCGATGGCGAGGATGAAGCCACCCCTGCCGTCGGACGGCACGACCCGCAGCACGCTGTCCACGCGCCGCTCCACCGGTCTGATCTCAGTGACATCCGTCTCGAGCGCATCAATGGACGCCCTATCAGGCAACGGAACATTGAGGATCTCGAACACCGGCTCAAGTAACTCCGGCCTCTCCCGAAAGATCCGGTGCGACGCCTCGTGGCGTGAAGTGACCATGGGCCGACCGTAGGGCCGCGGACGAGGACATCACCGCCCGCAATCACTCGTTCGTGCGAACTAACCCGCGAAAACGCCCTGTTGTGCTCGCGGCTCTGAACCACGGGCGCAGCGCGACCCGGTGGCGTCGGCCGCTTTGCCTGGATACGTAGATATATAGAACTCCAAGGGATTCAAGCAGGGAAAACCCTGTGGCGGTGATCACGAAGAATCCTCAGACGCAGGCATTTGACACCACCAACACCTCACCGACCTGCACATTTACCGAAGAGAAAGCGGTACCACCCCTTCCACATAGCCCCGGGACCACCCCGCAGACAAATCTCTGCACTGCCGTCACCGAACCCTGTGCTTAGATCAACTCCGCCCACGGAAAAGCAGGATCACTCACGCATTAGCCCTATCAAAAAGGAAGGAGTCGGTCATGACCAAGTCGCTGAACGCTTCCGATGTCGTCATTGTCCGGCCGGCCATCACGGCGAGCCCCATGAGCGACGTCGGCAAGGGCCCCCTGGACGACAACGACCACGGCTGGGGCCGCGACCACGGCGGTAACGACGGTCACGACGACCGCGACTGAATCACCATCGTCACATTTCGTAGGGAGTTCTCGGTAAATGCCGCTTCTTACGGACCGGGGAGGGGCTGCGCATTCCGCGCGGCCGCTCTTCGGCCTTTCTCGCCTGATCAATCCCATTGACATTTCCTCCTTCAAGGAGGAGTACTGGGAGAAGAAGCCTCTCCTCATCCGCCGCAACGACCCGGACTACTATGCCGATCTGATGACCCTGGGCGAGATGGACCGAATTCTTTCGGTCTCGAGCCTGCGCCCGGAAGACACCCGGGTGGTCGTCAGCGGGGTGGAGACCCCTCTCCTGGAGCTGGCCCAGCGCGGTCCGCACGGCGGAGTCAACGCCCTTGAGGAGTTGTTCGAGCGGTACCGCAACGGCTCCACTCTGGTGCTCAACGCCCTGCAGGAACGGCACCAGCCGCTCCGCGAGTTGGTGCAGCAGATGGGCACGGACATCAGCGCCAGGGTCCAGGTGAACACCTACCTGACGCCCCGTGGCGGCGCCCAGGGTTTCGCCCCCCACTACGACACCCACGACGTCTTCATCGCCCAGGTCCACGGATCGAAGCGGTGGAGGCTGTACGGCGCGCCGTTCGAACTGCCGCTGCACAGCCAGCCGTTCGGCCACACGGATCCCGACGTCGGCGAGCCCGAGCAGGAGATCGTCCTGGAGTGCGGGGACCTGCTCTACCTGCCGCGGGGCACCGTCCACGCGGCTTCCACGAACGACACGGCGTCGCTGCATCTCACCATCGGGGCCTACCCGATCCTGTGGGGAACCGTCATCCAGGAAGCCGTTCAGAAGCTCCTGGAGGAAGACGTCCGGTTCCGCCGCGGACTGCCGCTCGGCTTCGCCTCCGAAGAGAACGCGTCCGGTCAACTCGAAGCTGCATTCAGCGAGTTGCTCGACGAGCTCCGGGCTTCGCTGGCGCCGCGCGCCATCGCCGCCAGGTCGGTTCAGCGGGCGGTCTACAGCAGGCTGCCCGCGCTGCGCGGCCACCTGCTGGACCTGGAGGAGCTCGAGACCGTGGACGCCGGTACGGCGCTGCGTGTCCGGCCGGGAATCCACTGGAACATCACGGCCACCGACGAGCACGTCGAGCTGAATTTCCACAACAAGACCGTGCGGCTACCGGCACTTGTCGAGGACGAGGTGCGGTTCATCGCCTCGACCGACGGCGAGAAGTTCTGCGGTTCGGACATCCCGGGAGAGCTCGACCAGCCGGGACGCGAGGTGCTCGTGCGCACCCTCGTCCGTGAGGGTCTGCTCACCCTCGTCTGACAGGTGCAAAGGCCCTGCTCGCCGCCGGCACGGACCCGCGGCGGGCACGGCCTTTGCACAAGTACGCCGTTCGCATCCGGGGATTCAATGGATTCCGCACCTTCCGCCCGGCCCGATGTATCGATCCGCCGGATTGCCCGTCTGTTCGTCCCCTACCGAGGCCGGCTGGCGGTCATCTGCCTGCTCATCCTGCTGTCCACCGCGGTGTCGATGACGTCGCCGTTCCTCCTCCGGGCGATGCTGGACACGGCACTTCCCGAGGGACGTACGGGGCTGCTGTCCCTGCTCGCTCTGAGCATGCTCGGCATCACCGTGGCGAACTGCGCGTTCGGCGTGTTCCAGGCCTACTTGTCCACCGTCGTCGGCCAGAGCGTGATGAACGACCTGCGCAACGCGGTCTACTGCCATCTGCAACGCATGTCACTCGCGTTCTTCACCGCGACCCGCACCGGCGAGGTCCAGTCCAGGATCGCCAACGACATCGGCAGCATGCAGTCCACGGTGACCGGCACGGCCACCTCGATCGTGGCCAACGTCGCGACGGTGCTCGCCAGTCTGACGGCCATGGTCCTGCTCGACTGGCGGCTGACCCTGGTGTCGCTTCTGCTGCTGCCCGTCTTCGTACTGATCAGCCGCCGCATCGGCGACGAGCGCCGGACCATCACGCTGGAACGCCAGCAGGAGATGGCGACCATGACGGCACTGGTCGAGGAGTCGCTCTCGGTGAGCGGCTTCCTGCTCGGCCGGACGATGGGCCGGACCCGCACCATGGTCGATGAGTTCGCCGGTCACTCCGCCAACCTCACGGATCTGGCCGTCCGTTCGTCCATGGCGGGACGCTGGCGCCAGTCCACGATGCAGATCGCGATGGCGGCCATGCCGATCGCCATCTACTGGGTCGCCGGATTCTCCATCGGCCACGGGCACTCGCTGATCTCCATCGGAACGCTGGTCGCCTTCACTACACTGCAGCAGGGCTTGTTCGGGCCGTCGGTCCAACTGCTGCAGACAGGGATCTCCGTCCAGAGCTCACTGGTGCTGTTCGAGCGGGTCTTCGAGTACCTCGACCTCCCAGTGGACGTACCCGAGCCGGCGAAGCCCGTCGAGCTGCCCGCGCCGCGCGGCGCCGTCCGTTTCGAGGACGTGAGCTTCTCCTACGGCGCGGGGGCGCCGAACCTGGAGCGCATCGACATCGACATCCCCGCCGGCACCAGCCTCGCGATCGTCGGCGCGACCGGCTCCGGCAAGACGACCCTCGGCTATCTGGTGGCGCGCCTGTACGACGTCAGCAGCGGACGGGTCACCATCGACGGGGTCGACGTGCGCGACCTCGGCCACGAGACTCTCGCGGACATCGTCGGGGTGGTGTCCCAGGACACCCACCTCTTCCACACCACGATCACCGACAACCTCCGCTTCGCGAAACCGCACGCCCCGGACGACGAGATCGTCCGCGCAGCCAAGGCAGCCCGAATCCACGGCCTCATCTCCAGCCTGCCCGACGGCTACGAGACCGTCGTCGGTGAGCGGGGCTACCGTTTCTCGGGCGGGGAGAAACAGCGGCTGGCCATCGCGCGCACCATGCTGCGGAATCCTCCGGTGCTCGTACTGGACGAGGCCACCAGCGCGCTGGACACCCGCACCGAACAAGCCGTGCAGGAGGCGCTGGACGCTCTGGCCGAGGGCCGTACGACCATCACCATCGCGCACCGCCTGTCCACGATCCGCACCGCGGACCAGATCATCGTCCTCGACGGCGGACGGATCGCGGAACACGGCACGCATGACGCGTTGATGCAACTCAACGGCCGTTACGCGGGGTTGGTGCTGCAGAGCAGTCTGACGTAGGACGAGAATCTCCTACCGGAAGTCCTCCGCGTGGTCCCGCGCCCACTCCGCGAACGTCCGGGCCGCGCTGCCGGTCACCTGCTCCACCGCGTCCGTGACCAGCGGCTCCTGGCCCACCGTCTTGCCGAAGTAGCCGATGATCTCGGCGGCCACGGCCTCGGGGATTCCGTGGCGGGCCATGGCGGCCGCGTTCTCGGCCGGCGAGATCTCCTCGTAGCGCACCTCGCGGCCGATGGCGCGGCCGATCTCGGCGGCCTGCTCGGCGAAGGTCACGGGTGCGGGGCCGGTCACGGTGTATGCCTGGCCGACGTGGAGGCCCTTGTCGTCGAGCAGCCCGCGCAGTGCCACGGCCGCGAGGTCGGCCTCATGCACGGGGGCGCCGACGGCCTGCGCGTAGGCGCCGTGTACGGCACCCGTCGCGCGGATCTCCTCCGCCCAGTTGAGGGCGTTGGTGGCGTACATGCCGCCACGGACGAAGCACCATTCGAGCCCCGAGTCGAGGATCGCCTGCTCCGCGTCGTGGTGGATGGCGGCGATGAGGCCGCCGTCCCCGCCGCCGAGGGCGGAGAGCGAGGAGTTGAGGACGATGCGCCGCACCCCGGCGTCCTTCGCCGCCGCGACAAGGGCGCGGTTGTCCGCGTCGGAGGTGGCGCCGAGGTTGAGGTAGAGGGACTGTGCGCCCCGGCAGATATCGGCGAGTTGCGCCTCTCCGCCCGGGGACAGCTCGCCCTTGACGACCTCGACCGGCGACGGCAGCTGGGCCCTCTCGGGGCTGCGGGTCACGGCCCGGATGTCCGTGACGCCTTCGGCGAGGAGCTGGTCCACCAGTTGGCGGCCGATGTTGCCGGTGGCTCCGGTGACGACAATCATGCTGCACACTCCAGGAGTTGAGCAATATCGCAAGGCTGTCACTCACGATATGTCGCGGGTTCGCGGAGTGCGAGCATCCGGTTGGCTACAGCGACGGTGGCTCCGTCGCCGCGCCCGGCAGCCGTACCGACGCGACCGTGCCGCCGCCCTCCGCCGGGCGGAGGGCGACCTCGCCGCCGGCCCGGTGCACCGTACGGGCGACGATGGACAGGCCGAGGCCGCTGCCCGGCAGGCTGCGTGCGCCGGGTGAGCGCCAGAACCGCTCGAAGACGTGCGGGAGTTCGTCCGCCGGGATGCCGGTGCCGTGGTCGCGTACGGTCAGCTCACCGTCCGTCAGCCGTACCTCCACCGTGCCGCCCGCCGGGCTGAACTTGACCGCGTTGTCCAGGAGGTTGACCAGGGCGCGCTCTAGCGCGGCCGGTTCGCCGCGGACGTACCACGGGTCCAGCGCGGCCGAGACCGTCAGCCCGGAGGCGCGCAGCCGGGCGCGCTCCAGGGCGCGGTCGGCGATCTCGTGCAGGGCGACCACCTGGAGCGGGCCCGGTGCGGAGTCGGGCCGGGAGAGTTCCTGCAAGTCGCCGATCAGGTCGGCCAGTTCGGTCATCTGCGCCTTGACGCTGGCGAGCAGCTCCTTGCGGTCCTCGGGCGGTATGGCACGGCCCGTCTCCTCGCTGCGCGCGAGCAGTTCGATGTTGGTGCGAAGGGAGGTGAGCGGGGTGCGCAGTTCGTGGCCCGCGTCGGCGATGAGCTGCTGCTGCCGGTCGCGCGACGAGGCCAGGGCTGCGGTCATGGAGTTGAACGAGGCGGACAGGCGGGCGATTTCGTCGTCGCCGTCCACCGGGATGCGGACCGCGAGGTCCTCGGTGCGGGCGATGTGCTCGACGGCGCCGGTGAGCTGGTCGACCGGGCGCAGCGCGGCCCGGGCGATCCACAGGCCGGCGACGGCCGCGCCGACGACACCGATCCCGGCGGTGAGCACCAGCACCAGGGCCAGGGTGTTCAGCGGTTTGGTGACCCCGCTGGTGGGCTGGGCGATCGACACCGCGATGTCCGGCAGGGATTCGGAGTGGGTGGTGGCGACCCGCATCTCGGTGCCGTCCTGGGCTCGGGCGTCGTGCAGGACCTGCCGTTCCTCGCCCTGGGCGACCGCGAGGTCGTTGTCGTCGACCTTGACGGGGGACTTGCCCGCCACCGTGCAGACCGCTCCACCGGCGGTGATGATCTGGATGGTGTACGAGTTGGGGTAGGTCGCCCGCACGGGGACGCGGTTCTCGCAGGCGCCCAGCGCCGTCCTGACGTTGCTGTCGTCGAGCCGCTGGCTCGCCAGCGTCCTGTCCCGCTGGTCCTCGAGCTGCTGCTTGGTGACGAGCCAGCACGCCCCGGCGGCGAAGGCCACGGCGAAGGCCACGGCCGAGGCGGTCAGCAGTGCCAGGCGGGACCGCAGGGGCAGGGCACGGAATCTCCGGATCATGCGCCGCCGTCCCGAAGGACGTACCCCACTCCGCGCACGGTGTGGACCAGGCGCGGTTCGCCGCCCGACTCCGTCTTGCGGCGCAGGTACATCACGTACACGTCCAGGGAGTTGGAGGAGGGCTCGTACTCGAAGCCCCAGACGGACTTGAGGATCTGCTCCCGGGTGAGCACCTGCCGGGGGTGGGTGAGGAACAGCTCCAGCAGCGTGAACTCGGTGCGGGTGAGCTCGACCTGTCGCGCGCCCCGGGTGACCTCGCGGGTGGCGAGGTCCATGCGCAGGTCGCCGAAGGCGAGCGCGTGCGACTCGGCCGGGGAGGCGGGCGTCGCGTACGCGCTGCGGCGCAGCAGGGCGCGGATGCGGGCGAAGAGCTCGTCGAGTTCGAAGGGCTTGACGAGGTAGTCGTCGGCCCCGGCGTCGAGTCCGGTGACCCGGTCGCCGACGGTGTCGCGGGCGGTGAGCATGAGGATCGGGGTGGTGGTGCCAAGGGCGCGCAGCCGCCGGGCGGCGGTGAGGCCGTCCATGCGGGGCATGAGGACGTCCAGCACGATCAGGTCGGGGTCGTGGGCCGCGGCCGCGTCGAGCGCTTCGAGCCCGTCGGCGGCCAGGACGGTGTCGTATCCCTCGAAGGCGAGGCTGCGGCGCAGCGCCTCGCGGACGGCGGGTTCGTCGTCCACGATCAGGATGCGGGCACGCTGGTCGCCGTGGTCGGCGGGGCTCATCGGTCTCCCTCACGAGGGTCGGCTGCGGGGGCGGGCCCCTTCAGCCTCGCACGTTCAGCTGCCGCTGCCGCCGGAGCGCAGGCTCGCGAGGTCGGACTTGACGGTGTTGGACGGGATGGCGAAGCCGAGCCCGACGCTTCCGGCGGATTCGGAGCCGCCGCCGGAGGGCGCGTACATCGCGGAGTTGATGCCGATGATCTCGCCGTTCATGTTGATGAGGGCGCCGCCGGAGTTGCCGGGGTTGAGGGCGGCGTCGGTCTGTATCGCCTTGTAGGTGGTCTTGGACGAGCCGGTGTCGCCGTTGTACTGGTTGCCGCCGAACTCGAACGGCCACGGGATCCCGCCGCGCCCCTGCCGACCTTGGCCCTGACCCTGGCCCTGTCCCTGACCCTGGTCCTGGCTCTGGCCGGGCTCCTTGGCGACGGTGACGTCGCGGTTGAGGGCGGAGACGATGCCGCTGGTCACGGTGCCGGTGAGGCCCTCGGGCGAGCCGATGGCCACGACCTGGTCGCCGACCGCGATCTTGCTGGAGTCGCCGAGCTTGGCGGCCTTGAGGCCGCTCGCACCCTGGATCTTGATGAGGGCGAGGTCCTTGGCGGGGTCGGTACCGATGACCTTGGCGGTCTTGGTGGTGCCGTCGCTGAGCGTGACCTGGACGGTGTCGGCGCCGGAGACGACGTGGTTGTTGGTGACGATCTCGCCGTCGGAGGTGACGATCACGCCGGAGCCGGTGGACCGTCCGCTGTCGGTGGTGGCCTTGATCTCGACGATGCTGGGGCGCACCGCCTTGGCGACGGCGGAGACACCACCGCTCTTGGCGGAGGCGTTCTGGACGGGCATCGACTGGCTGCTGTCCCCGGACTTGTCGGTCAGGCTGCTGACGAGCGCGGCCGAACCACCGCCGACAAGCGCGGCGACGAGCGCGCACGCGGCGACGAGGGCCCCGGCACGCCGGGGGCGGCGGTGCGCCGCGGGAGCGGGCTCGGCGAATCCGGCGTACGTGCCCTGTCCGCCGTGCCCGCCGTCACCGCTGCCGCCGCCGGCGCCGCTGCCGTGCCAGACGGTGACGCCGCCCGCGGTGGTGACCGGCTGCTGCGGGGGGTGCGCCGGCGGGGCGGGGTAGGCGAAGGGCTGCTGGGGCTGCTGGTTGTCCGTCATGGCCACGACTCTCCTCCGCGTTCATGAGAACCGTCTGAGCACGTGGTGAGAAGGCGGGCAGAAGGTCGTCGGTTCCGTATAAGGCCGGGGGCTAGGCCGGACCGCAGCCGCAGGACCGCCGGATCACCAGCGCCGACGGGAACTGCTTGAGCCGCTCGCGCCGCGTCCCCGTGAACCGCAGGGCGTCGTCCAGCACCAGGTCGACCGCGGAGCGGGCCATCGCCCTGCGGTCGGAGGAGACCGTCGTCAGCGGAGGGTCGGTCAGGGCCGCCTCCTTGACGTCGTCGAAGCCCGCGACGGCCAGCTCGCCCGGCACGTCGATGCGCAGTTCGCGCGCGGCCCGCAGCACGCCGATGGCCTGGTCGTCCGTGGCGCAGACGACGGCGGGCGGCCGGTCGGGGCCCGCCAGCAGTTCCAGGGCGACCTTGTAGGCGCCGTACCGGTCGTACGGGGCCGCGAAGAGCCGGCCCTCGAGCGGCAGGCCGGCCTCGCGCATGGCCCGCCGCCAGCCCTCGACGTGGTCGGTGACCGGGTCGCCCACGGTCGGCGTGCGCTCCGTGCCGCCGAGGCAGGCGACGTACGGGTGGCCGTGCTCCAGCAGGTGGCGGGTGGCGAGCTGGGCGCCGCCGACGTCGTCCGTGACGACGGCGACGTCGTCGATCGCGTCGGGGCGGCGGTGCATCAGCACCACCCGGGCGTCCCAGGCGTCGATCTCGAGGGCGGCGGTCTCGCTCGGGCCCTGGCTGATCAGGATGAGCCCGGAGACGCGCATGCCCAGGAAGGCCCGCAGATAGTGGACTTCGCGTTCGTCGAGGTAGTCGGAGTTGCCGACGAGGACCATCTTCCCGCGCTCGGCCGCAGCCTGTTCGACCGCGTGCGCCATCTCCGCGAAGAAGGGCTGGCGGGCATCGGGGATGATCAGCCCTATGAGGTCCGTGCGGCGGGACGCCATGGCCTGGGCCACCCGGTCGGGGCGGTATCCCAGTTCCTTGATCGCGGCGAGCACGCGTTCCCGCGTCGCCGGTGCCACCGGGCGCGGTCCGTTGTTGATGACATAGCTGACCACCGCGGTGGACGTCCCCGCCAGCCTCGCCACATCGTCCCGCGTCACCTTGGCCACGGCGGGCAGTCTACGCGGGTCCACCTAGCGTTTGGCCGGGCGAGCGCTCTTTGTCACAGTGGTCCGCTCCGGCTCGTGAGCCGGGTCGTGAGCCGGGTCGTTCGCCGCCGGGTCCCCGGGACGTCCGGCGGACTTCTCCGCCCTGTCCGACGCCCTGTCCGACGCCCTGTCCGACGCCTTCTCCGACGGCTTCTCCGGGACCACGAAGCGGTAGCCGACATTCCGGACGGTGCCGATCAAGGACTCGTGCTCGGGCCCGAGCTTGGCGCGCAGACGCCGTACGTGCACGTCGACCGTGCGCGTACCGCCGAAGTAGTCGTAGCCCCACACCTCCTGGAGCAGCTGGGCCCGGGTGAAAACCCGGCCCGGGTGCTGGGCGAGGTACTTCAGCAGCTCGAACTCCTTGAAGGTCAGGTCCAGGACCCGGCCCTTGAGCTTGGCGCTGTAGGTCGCCTCGTCCACGGAGAGATCGCCGGTGCGGATCTCCATGGGGCTGTCGTCGGTGGAGATCTGCTGGCGGCCCATGGCCAGCCGCAGCCGGGCCTCGACCTCGGCGGGGCCCGCGGTGTCGAGCAGCACGTCGTCCACGCCCCAGTCGGCGGTCACGGCGGCGAGGCCGCCCTCGGTGACCACGAGCAGCAGCGGACATCCGGGGCCGGTGGAGCGCAGCAGCTGGCAGAGGCTGCGGACATGGGGCAGGTCACGGCGGCCGTCGATCAGTATGACGTCGGCGCCCGGCACGTCCACGAGGGCCGGGCCCTCGGCCGGGGCGACCCGGACACTGTGCAGCAGCAGTCCGAGCGCGGGAAGCACCTCGGCGGACGGCTGGAGCGCGTTGGTGAGCAACAGCAGAGAGCTCATCGGCGGTCACCCGCCCTGTCACCGTGCCACGTACGTTTCCGGTCGTACGCACTTCGCTCACCCATGACGTCGGTTCCTCCTCGGTCCCTGCGACGGGGGTACCACGCGTGCGCCCGGCCGACGCACCGCTGCGCGTCCGAATGCACAAAAGGACCCGGGGGCGACTCTGCCCGGATCCTCTCTGCCCAGCAGAATAACCCACATGGCTTTCCGTGGTACCGGCGACTTTGCACGGTCTTGTGTTTCGTCGATCACTTCGGGTGGTCATCACAGCGCGCTCTTGACAGCCGACGGCGTACGGCTGGAGGCGTCCTACGAGCCGGGCCCGGCCGGGGGAAACCTCCCTGCCATTGTGCTCGCACACGGCTTCACCGGGGCAGTGGACCGGCCCGGCCTGCGCCGGGCGGTGCGGGTGTTCGGCCGGCACGCTGCGGTGATCTCCTTCTCGTTCCGTGGGCACGGGCGTTCGGGCGGACGGTCGACGGTGGGCGACCGTGAGGTGCTCGACGTTGCGGCGGCCGTGGCATGGGCCAGGTCACTGGGGCACCGCAGGGTGGCGACGGTCGGCTTCTCGATGGGCGGCTCGGTGGTGCTGCGACACGGCGCGCTGTACGGAGGGGGTGGTGGCTCGGAGCACGAGGGGCGCACGGAGGCACACGCCGACACGGTCGTCGCGGTGAGCGCACCCGCGCGGTGGTACTACCGCGGCACCCCGCGGATGCGCCGGCTCCACTGGGCGGTCACCCGGCCCACGGGCCGGATGGTGACCCGCTGGGCGCTGGGCACCCGGGTGCACGACCGGGAATGGGACCCGGTCCCGCTCTCCCCCGTCGCCGCCGTGCCGCTGCTCGCGCCGCGCCCGCTGCTGATCGTCCACGGCGACCGGGACGCGTACTTCCCGCTCGACCACCCGCGCAGCCTCGCGGCGGCCGGCGACCCGGCCACCACCGAGCTGTGGATCGAGCGCGGCTTCGGCCACGCGGAGAACGCGGCACCGGAGGGATTGTTGGGCCGCATCGCGGCGTGGGTGGATAAACAAACACCGTCAATCGGTTGTTGAACGGGGTGCCTCAGTGTTCCCGGTATCGCAGGAAGTACCCGCGAAACCGCAAGGAATGAGGTTCCCCATGCGTCGCATCACCCCCCGCCTGATGGCCACCGCCGCCGTGGCCGCGATCGGGTTCGGCGCCCTGGCCACCGGCACCGCCTCGGCCGCCCCGGCCGGCGCCGATGCCCAGCGGAGCACCTACGTCAAGTTCCACAACGGCACCGGTTGCCAGCTGAACCGGCAGGGCTACAACCTCGACCACGGCATCTGGAGCCAGGGGCAGGAGCCTCCGTCCACCGTCTACAACACCAACGATGTCAACTGGCAGTCGGAGAGCAACGGGTTCGCCACCGGCACCGAGGGTTCCGTCACCTACACGACGTCCAACTGCGAGGAGGACTGGCGGAACGGCCGGACCATCCGCTTCCACTGGAACAACCCCTACGTCGGCGGCAACGGCTACGACACCAACGGCACGGACAACACCTTCCGCAACACCATCGACGGCGGCGGCGGCAACAACGCCTATGTCGTGTGGGGCGAGTACAAGAACTGACCCCGGTGCCGGGCGGAGCAGGGGCCGCCCGGCCCGGTCAGCTCAATTCGGCCAGCAGCGCCCGGGTCTGTTCGGCATCCGCGTGGGCCCCACGCCGGTCGAAGAGGTCGAGAGCGGCCTCGAGGCAGGCCCTCGCCCTCGCGTCCTGCCCCACGTGGCACAGGCTGCGCCCGAGTGCCCTGAGCAACGCGCCCTCGAGCATGCCGCTGGTCCGCCGGGCCAGTGGCATGAACTCCTCGGCGGTTTCCGCCGCGAGGCCGTAATGCCCCGCTTCCGCGTGGACCTCGGCCATCAGGGTGCCCGTGGCCGCCTCGAAGGCGGTCACCCCGAAGGTACGGAACAGGCCCAGCGCGTCCCGGGCCCTGCCCAGTGCGGCGTCCCCGTCCCCGCACAGGCGCAGGACCCGGGCCAGGTAGTACAGGCCGATGGCCTTCGACACCGATTCCCGGCCGCCGACCAGGGCGGCGCCCCGCTCGGCGGCGGCCCGGGCCTCGGAAAGCCTGCCCTGGCGGGCGTAGTTGAAGGCCAGCTCGCCCAGTACGGTGCCTTCCGCGATCTCCGCACCGAGCTCGCGGAAGAGCCGTACCGACGCCTCGCCGTGGCCGACCGCCTCGGCGAAGTCGCCGTGGACACGGGCGTTCGCGCACAACGTCAGATGTGCCGACGCCCGTAACCGCGCGGATCCGCCGGCGCACAGCTCCAGGGCGCGGGCGAGTTCGGACTCGGCCTCCGGGTAGGAGTTCGCGTGCCACAGGGCGTTGCCCCGTACGTACCGGGCCAGCGCCTCGACCTCCGCGCTGCCGCGGCGCGCGGCGGCGCCGGCGACCCGCTCGGCCCGTTCGACCACGGCGGACAGGTGCGTGATCCCCGACAGCACGGTGTTCAGCTTGTCCATGAGGTCGGCCGCCTGTACGAGCGACAGGCCGTCGCCCTCGCAGGCACGGTCGATCAGCGCTCGCTGCACGGGAGTTTCCTCCCGCATCCAGTCGGTGGCGTCCTGCGCGGCCTCGAAGACGAGGCCCGCCGAGGTCACCGGTACATCGATGAGGGAACGCTCCGCGGGTTCCACCGAGTGCGCAACCGCATCGGCGTTGCGCGCGGTGGCCACGCAGAAGTCCAGGAGCCCCGCGAAGGCCCCGGTCACTTCCCCCGGCGGGTCCTCGCGGGTGCTCCTGGCGCGCGCGAACGCACGAACCAGGTCGTGGAAGTGGTAGCGGCCCGGCGTACGGGACTCCAGGAGGCTCAGGTCGACGAGCGACTCGAGCAGCTCCTCCATATCCTCCGTTTCCCCCGGGTCGCACGCGTCCCGGCCCAGCAGCGCCGCCGCGCACGACAGCCCGAAGTCCGGCACCTCCAGGACCGCCAACAGCCGGAAGGTTTGTGCCTGTTCGCCGGTGAGCTTGGAGTACGACAGGTCGAAGGCGGCTTCCACCGCATCCAGGCGGCTCCGTTCGTCCGTGAGCAGCCGGACCATGTCCGCCAGGGTCCGGCCGGGCTCCGTGGCCAGGCGGGACGCGGCGATGCGCAGCGCGAGGGGCAACGCCCCGCAGGCGTCGGCCAGTTCCGCCGCCGCCCGCGGCTCGGCGTCGACGCGGCGGTCACCGATGATCCGCCGCAGCAACGCCAGCGCCTCCTCGCGCGGCATCACGTCGAGCCGCATGTGCCGCGCGCCCTCCAGCCCGGTGAGCCACGCGCGGCTGGTCACCAGCACCGCGCAGCCCGCCGCACCCGGAATCAGCGGACGCACCTGGTCGCCCGACGCCGCGTTGTCGAGCAGCAGGAGCACCCGCCGCTCGGACAGCAACGAGCGGTAGAGCGCGATGCGTTCGGCCATGCCGTCCGGCACGTCGCGCTCATCGGCCCCCAGCTCCCGCAGGAACGTGCCGAGGACGGACTGCGGGTCGGCCGGGTCGCGGTCGGCGCCGCGCAGGTCCGCGTACAGGTGCCCGTCCGGGTAGCGGTCCCCGAGCCCGCGGGCCGTGTGGACCGCGAGTGTGGTCTTGCCGACGCCGGCCATGCCGTTGATCGCGGAGACGACGACAGCCGCCGCGTCACCGGTCAGCATCCCGGAGAGCGTCTCCACCTGCTCCCCGCGCCCGGTGAAGTCGTCGATGTCGCGCGGCAGTGCGGACGGACGGCGCTGCTGACGCGCCGGTTCGGGGAGCCTGAGGGACGGATCCGAGCACAGGATCCGCTGGTGCAGTTCCCGCAGCGCCTCGCAGGGCCGTGCCGTGCCGAGGTACCGCCGGGTGTCCTCGAAGACGCCCAGCGCCTCGGCCTGGCGGCCCGCCCGGTACAGCGCCAGCATCTGCACCCCGCGCAGCCGCTGGCTCACGGGGTACTCGACCACCAGCGCGCCCGCCTCCGCCGCGAGCCCCGGCCGGTCCCCGAGCTCGGCGTCGAGCTCCAGCCGGGCCTCCAGCAGCGTCTGCCGGACGCCGCACAGGCGGGCCCGCAACGCCCTGGCGGTCGGCCCGCACAAGCCCGCCAGCGGCTCGGCGGCCCACAGCCCGAGGGCCTCGTCGAGGACCTCGCGGGCACGGTCCGCCCCGTCGACGGACCGCACCTCCCCCGCCCGGGCCACGGCATGCTCGAACGCCCAGATGTCCACGGCCTGTTCGGGCACCCTCAGCGCATAGCCGTCGCCGACCGTCTTGAGCACCGGCTGTACGCCGTGCTCGTTCAGGGCCCGGCGCAGCCGCCAGATGTGGGTACGGATCGCGTGCTCCGGTCTGACGGGACGGTCGCCCTCGTCCCATACGCCGTCGACGAGCAGCGGCATCGCCACCGTCCGTCCGGCGGCGGCGAGCAGGACCGCGAGCACTTCCCGCTGCTGCGGTCTGCCCAGGTCCAGCTCGGCGTCCCCGCGCCGGCCCCGCACCGGGCCGAGCAGGGAGAACCGGAGCTCTGGCGTCACTTCGACTGCCAGGCCGGGATGTAGTACGGGGCCTCGCTGTAGACCGTCAGCGTGCCGTCCGAGCTCAGACCGAGCTTCCCCGCCGGGAAGCCGGCGCTGGAGCCGGAGTTGGTGTCGAATCCGCTCTTCGCGGTGTTGGTGGTCCAGCACACGCGGTTGTTCTGGCCGTACACCACGAAGTTCGCGTCGTCCTGCATGATGGCGCGTTCCCCGCAATGGAACGTGTTGGGGGCGCTCCAGATCGGCGTCCGGTGCGCCCAGTTGTCATTGGTGGTGTAGATGACGAGGTTGCCGTCGTCCTGCATGACGAGCTGGGCGTTGCCGTTCTTGAGGTCCTGGCCCTTGTTGAGGGTCTCGTTCCACATGAAACCCTGGGCGTCCCGCTGGGCGAAGGCCGTTCCGCCGGTCGCCACCACTCCGGCGGTGGCGACCACCACGGTCGCGGCGACGGTGGCGAGGCGGCGGGTGAATCTCTTGCGCATGGCTGACCCTTCGGTCGTGGGGTGACTGATCAGGTGATTGATCACCCCACGACTCTCGTGGTGGCCGATGCACATTCGATTGATGAGTGCTAAACGACCCCTTACGCCTCTTCCGCCACGGGTTACGCCTCTTCTGCCACAGGCTGCGCGAATTGCGCCTCGTACAGCCGCGCGTACGCGCCGCCCGCCGCGAGCAGCGAGTCGTGGGTGCCCTGCTCCACGATGCGGCCCGACTCCATCACGAGGATCACGTCCGCGTCGCGGATCGTGGACAGGCGGTGCGCGATCACGAAGCTGGTGCGCCCGGAGCGCAGTTGGGCCATCGCGTGCTGGATGAGCACCTCGGTACGGGTGTCGACGGAGCTGGTCGCCTCGTCCAGCACCAGGATCTCCGGCTCCGCCAGGAAGGCCCGGGCGATGGTGATCAGCTGCTTCTCGCCGACGCTGACGTTCGAGCCCTCTTCGTCTATGACGGTGTCGTAGCCGTCCGGCAGGGTGCGCACGAAGCGGTCGACGTGGGTGGCCTTCGCCGCCTCGACGATCTTGTCCATCGAGGCACCCTCGGACCCGTAGGCGATGTTCTCGGTGATGGTGCCGCCGAAGAGCCAGGTGTCCTGGAGGACCATGCCGATGTGGGAGCGCAGTTCCTCGCGGGAGAGCGCGGCCACGTCGACGCCGTCGAGGGTGATGCGGCCCTTGTCGACCTCGTAGAACCGCATCAGCAGATTGACGAGCGTGGTCTTGCCCGCGCCCGTCGGGCCGACGATGGCGACGGTCTGGCCGGGCCGCACGGTCAGGGACAGGTCCTCGATGAGGGGCTTCTCCTGCTCGTAGCGGAAGCACACCTTGTCGAAGGCGACCTCGCCGCGCACCCGCTCGAGCTTCGGTGCGTTCTCGTCGTCCGGCGACTGCTCGTCCGCGTCGAGCAGTTCGAAGACGCGCTCGGCGGAGGCGACACCGGACTGCACCAGGTTGGCCATGGCGGCGACCTGGGTCAGCGGCTGGCTGAACTGCCGCGAGTACTGCACGAAGGCCTGGACGTCACCGATGGACAGCGAGCCGCTCGCGACCCGCAGACCGCCCACCACCGCGACCATGACGTAGTTGAGGTTGCCGATGAACATCATCGCCGGCTGGATGATGCCGGAGATGAACTGGGCCTTGAAACCGGCCTGGTAGAGGTCCTCGTTCTCCTTGCGGAAGATCTCGGCGGACTCCTTCTGGCGCCCGAAGACCTTCACCAGCGAGTGGCCGGTGTACATCTCCTCGATGTGGGCGTTGAGCTTGCCGGTCGACTTCCACTGGGCGACGAACTGCGGCTGGGCCCGCTTGCCGACGTAGGTGGCGACGACCACTGAGACGGGCACGGTCACCAGCGCGACCAGGGCCAGGATCCAGGAGATCCAGAACATCATCGCCAGCACACCGACGATGGTCAGCAGCGAGGCCGTGATCTGGCTGAGGGTCTGCTGGAGCGTCTGGGCGATGTTGTCGATGTCGTTGGTGGCCCGGGAGAGGACCTCGCCGCGCTGCTGCTTGTCGAAGTAGCTCAGCGGCAGCCGGCCCAGCTTCTCCTCGACCTGCTGGCGCAGCCGGAACACCGACCGCTGGATGGCGTTGGTGGCGATACGGGCCTGGATGAGCCCGAACAGCGACGAACCCACGTAGATCAGCAGCACCCACAGCAGCACCGTGCCGACGGCGCCGAAGTCGATGTGCTGCCCCGGCACGAAGTCGACGCCCGACAGGACGTCCGCGACGTTGCCGTGGCCCGACTGGCGCAGGTGGGCGATCACGTCCGCCTTGGTCGCGCCCTGGCCCTCCGTCTGCTTGCCGATGACACCGGAGAAGATCAGGTCGGTGGCGTGACCGAGGATCTTCGGGCCGATGACCGTCAGGGCCACGCTGACGAAGCCGAGCAGGAGGATCAGTACGACCCTCGCCTTCTCGGGCCGCAGCTGGGCCAGCAGACGGCGGCTGGAAGGCCCGAAGTCCATGGACTTCTCGGTGGGCTGCCCGCCCATCCAGCGGGCCATGCCGCCCGCCGGGGCCGGCCCTCTGCGCTGCGCGGCCCCTTCCTCGGGCTTGTCCGCCCCCTCCTGGGGCTTGTCCGTCTTCTCGGCGGCGCTCACGCTGCTTCCTCCTCGGTGAGCTGGGAGAGCACGATCTCCCGGTAGGTCTCATTGGAGGCCATCAGCTCGTGGTGGGTGCCGGTGCCGACGACCCGGCCCTCGTCCAGGACGACGATGCGGTCGGCATCGCGGATGGTGGAGACGCGCTGGGCGACGATCAGGACGGTCGCGTCCCCGGTCTCCCGGGACAGCGCCGCACGCAGCCGCGCGTCGGTGGCGTAGTCGAGCGCGGAGAACGAGTCGTCGAACAGGTAGATCTCGGGCTTGCGGACCAGGGCCCGCGCGATGGCGAGGCGCTGGCGCTGGCCGCCGGAGACATTGGAGCCGCCCTGGGCGATGGACGCCTCGAGCTTGTCCTCCATGGCCTCGACGAAGTCACGGGCCTGCGCGGTCTCCAGCGCCTGCCACAGCTCCTCGTCGGTCGCGTCCGGCCGCCCGTAGCGGAGGTTGGAGGCGACGGTGCCGGAGAAGAGGTAGGGCTTCTGCGGGACGAACCCGACGGCCTCGGCCAGCATGGCCGGCTCGAGGTCCCGTACGTCCACGCCGTCGACGAGCACCTCGCCGGACGTGGCGTCGAACAGGCGCGGGATCAGGCCGAGCAGCGTGGACTTGCCGCTGCCGGTGGAGCCGATGACGGCGGTGATCTCTCCGGGGCGGGCGACGAGCGAGATGTCCTTGAGGACGGGCTCCTCGGCGCCCGGGTATCTGAACTCCACGCCGCGCAGCTCGAGATGGCCGTGCCGGCGCAGCTCGGTGACCGGCGCGAGCGGGGGCGCCACGCTCGAGTCGGTGGAGAGCACTTCCTGGATACGCTCGGCGCAGACCTCGGCACGCGGCACCATCATGAACATGAAGGTGGCCATCATGATCGACATCAGGATCTGCATCAGATAGCTGAGGAACGCGGTCAGCGCGCCGACTTCCATGCCCCCGCTCGCGATGCGGTGCCCGCCGAACCACAGGACGGCGATCGAGGACAGGTTCACGATCAGCATCACCGACGGGAACATCAGCGACATCAGCCGCCCGGCCCGCAGCGAGATGTCCATCAGATCCGTGTTGGCGCCCTTGAACCGATTCCGCTCGTGGCCGTCCCGCACGAAGGCGCGGATCACGCGGATGCCGGTGATCTGCTCCCGCAGCACGCGGTTGACGGTGTCGATGCGCTCCTGGACGCCGCGGAAGAGCGGCCGCATCCGCACGACGATCAGCGCGACGACGATGCCGAGCACGGGAACGATCGCCAGCAGCAGGGCGGACAGCGGGACGTCCTGGTTGAGGGCCATCACCAGACCGCCGATGCACATGATCGGCGCGGAGACCATCAGCGTGAAGGTCATCAGGGCCAGCATCTGGACCTGTTGGACGTCGTTGGTGGTGCGGGTGATCAGCGACGGGGCGCCGAAGTGACCCATCTCACGGGAGGAGAAGGACTGCACCCGGTCGAAGACGGCGGCGCGGAGATCGCGGCCGAGCGCCATCGCGGTGCGCGCGCCGTAGTAGACGGCGCCTATCGCGCAGGCTATCTGCACGAGGGTGACGGCGAGCATCACGCCGCCGACGCCGAGGATGTAACCGGTGTCGCCCTTCACGACCCCCTTGTCGATGATGTCCGCGTTGAGCGTGGGGAGATAGAGGGTGGCGAGGGTCTGCACGAGTTGCAGCAGCACGACCATCGCGATGGGCCGGGAGTACGGCCTGAAATAGGCCCGGAGAAGTCGTACCAACACACCTGAAGCCTATGCGAGCACCGGCCGGACGACCCCTGGTTTTCGGCCCGCGGGGCCTGGGGGCGCCCCGCACCCGTCATCATGGGGGAGCACAAGCAGCGAAAGGGGTGGCCGTGGCGACGACACAGACGACACACACGGCACGGTCGGTGCTGCCGGGGGCGCGCACGCCTCTCCCGGCGGGCACGATCCGGTACTGGGCCGCGGCGAAGGCCGCCGCCGGCACCGCCGAGGAGCCGTACGCGGCGCACACGCTCGCGGAGGCGCTCGACGCCGCCCGGCGACGGCGCGCGGAGCAGCCGGAGTTCGCACGCGTGCTGTCCCTTTGTTCCTACCTCGTGGACGGCGACCCCGTCGGTACCCGCGAGCACACGACGGTCCAGCTGACCGAGGGCGGCACGGTCGAGGTGCTCCCGCCCTTCGCAGGAGGGTGATCCCGGCGCGATGAGCGACCAGTACCGCAATCCCTACCAACCCGGCGATCCCTACGGTCCGTACGACCCGTACGCACCGCAGCCGGAACAGACCGGCCCGTACGCGTACGACCACTCGTACCCGGCGCAGCAGGGGCATACGGCGTGGCCGACGGCCGGGGAGCAGCAGAGCTACCCCGCCGTGGACGAGCCCACCCAGACCTGGCAGACCCAGACCTGGGACACGCACACCTGGCAACAGCCGTACGTGCCGGAGCAGACGGCGTACGAGCCGGAGCCGGAACCCGCGTTCGCGCCCATGCCCGTCGCGGAACCGGCACCCGGGCCCGCTCCCGAACCCGAGCCCGCTCCCGAACCCGCCAAGCCCATGACCGCCGCCGAGAAGGCGAAGGCCGAGGGCCGGTCGCAGATCCTCTCCCCCGGCCTGCGTCCCGCGCTGGTGACGGCCGTGCTGGCGGCGCTCCTCGCGCTCACGGCACCGCTGGCCAAGCCGGTCCTCGCGGTGCCGGTCGTGCTGCTCCAGGCGGTCATGGCGGCGGGCTGGTTCCGGCTCAACGGCATGTGGCCCGCGCGCCAGGGCATCGCGCTGGCGTTCCTGGGCGGCGTGGTCGCCGACGTCGCGATGCTGCTCACCAAGGAGGAGCAGGCGCCGACGGTCCTCATCGGCACGCTCGGCGTCTGGCTGCTGCTGATGATCGTCCTCCAGCTGCGCAGCCACGCCTCGCCGGACGAGCGGCTGTACGGGCTGACGACCGCGGCCGGTTCGGCCGCCCTCACGGTGCTCGCGGCCGGCCATCTCGCGGCCGACTCCGACGCCGTGGTGATCGGCGCGGTCGCCGTGGCGGCGACCGTCCTGGCCCGCGCACTGCCGCTGCCGTCCGCCGCCTCCCCGGTGGTCGCCCTGATCGCGGCGGCGGGGGCGGGCATCGTGGGCGGCCAGCTCACGGGCGCCGGCCCGTCGGCCGCGCTGGCGGGACTCGCGGTCGGCGTCTGCGCGTTGACCGGCCTGCGCGTGGCGAGTTACGACTATCCGTCCCGTTTTGTCCATATGACGGCGGGCGTTGCCCTCCCCCTCGCCCTCTCCGCCCCCGCGGTCTACGTGATCGCCAGAACGCTGCTCTGACGGCACTTCCCCGACGGCTTTGGTTAGGCTCGCGGAAACGGCAGAGCCAACCGAAGCCTTGGGGGAAGATCGTCCGATGCGCCTCATACGCAACCTTGTGATCCTCGTCGTGGTCCTGGGCGGCTTGTTCGTCGCCGCGGACCGCGTCGCGGTCTATTTCGCGGAGAACAAGGCCGCGGACAAGATACGCAGCAGCCAGAACCTCTCTGGCACACCGGACGTCTCCATCAAGGGCTTCCCCTTCCTGACCCAGATCGCGGACTCCAAACTCGACGAGGTCGACGTCTCCCTCGACGGCGGAGTGACCCGCGACACCGGCAACGGCCACGCGATCCACGTCTCCAACTTCGACGCCACACTCCACGGCGTCACCTTCAACAGCAGCTTCACCTCCGCCACCGCCGAGCGCGCGAGCGGCAAGGCCCACCTCTCCTACGAGGAACTGAGCAAGGTCAACGGCCCCAACATCACCGTCGCCTACGGCGGCCAGGACCGGGTCAAGGTCACCGGCAAGGCGGACATGATGGGCCAGACGATCGAGAAGAGCGTGCTCTCCACCCTGACCGTGGCGAACGGCAACACGATCAAGGCACACGCCACGGAGATCCCCTCCGTGGGCATCCCGGGCGCCGAGCAGCTCATCCGTGGCAAGATCGACTTCGAACGCCAGATCACGGGCCTCCCGAGAGGCCTGAAGCTGGACAAGGTCACCGCCACGGACAAGGGCGTGGACATCACCCTCACCGGCACAGACATCAAGCTCGCGGGAAATTAAGCCTGTCCGGCGTTTGAGGACACCGCGCGAAGCGCGGTTCGGGGGCCCGGGGCGCAGCCCCGGAAGAAACGGTGAAAGGGCGGGGCAGGGGCACAACTCCGTCCACGGTGCGAGACAACACCGTCCGCACCCCAGACCCCCCGGTCACGGCGGCGCCGCGAGAGGCGAACAGATCCCTCCGGGAACCCCCAGGTTCCCACATACCAAGACCCGCCGTCTCACAATCCGGCACCCCGGTGACACACCTCCCCACCCCTCCCTACGATCGGTCGCATGAAGCGACAGGCGGACCTCACCAAGCGGCGGGCAGTCGACCTGTGCCGCCTGTCCGCCATGCTGTGTCGCCGTGCCTGACGGGCGGCCCCGCCCCACCCGTACCCTCCCATCCGCCGTGCAGCACACGGCACTTGTGCCTGCACACCCCGGCGACATCCGCAACTCCCGGAGGAGAACAGCATGAGCCGCAGTGACGTCCTGGTGGACGCCGACTGGGTACAAGCCCGCATCGACGACTCGAAGACCGTCATCGTCGAGGTCGACGAGGACACCTCGGCCTACGACAAGAACCACATCAAGAACGCCATCCGGATCGACTGGAAGCGCGACCTCCAGGACCCGGTCCGCCGTGACTTCGTCGACCAGGCCGGCTTCGAGAAGCTGCTGTCCGAGAAGGGCATCGCCAACGACGACACCGTCGTCCTCTACGGCGGCAACAACAACTGGTTCGCGTCCTACGCCTACTGGTACTTCAAGCTGTACGGCCACCGGGACGTCCGCCTCCTCGACGGCGGCCGCAAGAAGTGGGAGCTGGACTCGCGCGACCTGGTCGCCGAGGTCCCCAAGCGTGCGCGCACCGAGTACCGGGCCCAGCCGCAGGACGCCTCCATCCGCGCCTTCCGCGACGACGTCATCGCCGCCATCGGCACGCTCAACCTCGTCGACGTGCGCTCGCCCGACGAGTTCAGCGGCAAGCTGCTCGCCCCCGCGCACCTGCCCCAGGAGCAGTCGCAGCGCCCCGGCCACGTGCCGTCGGCCCGCAACATCCCGTGGTCCAAGGCGGCCAACGACGACGGCACCTTCAAGTCCGACGACGAACTGCGCACGCTCTACCAGGACTCGGGCGTCGACCTGGGCAAGGACACCATCGCCTACTGCCGCATCGGCGAGCGCTCCGCGCACACGTGGTTCGTCCTGCACGAGCTCCTCAACCAGCCCAACGTCCGCAATTACGACGGCTCCTGGACCGAGTACGGCTCCCTCGTCGGCGTACCGATCGAGCTCGGCGCCAACTGACCCTCCCGATCAGCGAACCGAAGGATCCCCCATGTGTGGAGCAAAGACCGGCGGCCCGGACGCCTCGACCGTACGCTCCGGTGAGACCACCATCCAGGGCTCGGTGACCCGCGACGGCCAGCCCGTCGTCGGCTACGTACGCCTCCTGGACAGCACCGGCGAGTTCACCGCCGAGGTCCCGACCTCCGCGACGGGCCAGTTCCGCTTCTACGCGGCCGAGGGCACCTGGACGCTGCGCGCCCTCGTCCCGGGCGCGACCGCCGACCGCAAGGTCGTCGCGCAGCAGGGCGACCTGACCGAGGTCGCCATCGCCGTCTGACGACCACCGTCAGACGGCGCACACGCCGCGCGAAGGGGCGTACTCCGGGGGTTGGACGCCGCCGATGGAGGAGTACGCCCCTTCGCGCCATCTCACACCGCGCCGTACCGTGTAACTGTGTACGCGCGGCGTAGGCACCTCTACTTCGCCATGATGGGCACCTGCATCGGCCTGTTCGTCCTGGCGTGGGCCGTCGTGCGGCTCTTCTCCGTCCCCGCAGCCGTCGGCCTCTGCCTGTTCGCCATGGTCATCCCCCCGGTCGCCGCGATCGTCGCCAACCGCCACGGCCCGGACGACCGCTGGTGGGACGACCCCTCCGGCGACCCGGAGTCGGACGCCTGGTGGGACGAACTGGACGGCAAGCGGTAGCCGCACCACTACAGCAGGTATCTGCATCCGCGCTACGCCATGATGGACACCATGGTGAACCCACAGCACTTTGAACTGCTCGAAGCGGCTCGCCGCGCCCTGCCCGATGGTTTCAAGACCGAACTGTCCGGCGACACCATCGTGATGCAGGCTTCGCCTTCGGCGCTCCACCAGCTCAACCTCAGCAAGATCCGCAGGCAGTTCGACCAGCACGTCCCCCCCGGATACATCGACTCGGGCAACACGGACCTCGAATCCCCGGAGACCTCCAAGGTCCGGAACCCGGATCTGACGTACCTGCCCGAAGAGGCCATGGTCACAACGGATAGCAGCGTGCCCGCCGATCTGGCCTTGATCGCTGTCGAAGTCGTCTCACCGTCCAATCCGGAGAACGACTGGGTGGGGAAGCTTCGCGACTATCCGCTGATGCACATCCCGCTGTATCTCATCGTCGACGCGCGGGAGAAGACGGTCACGCTGTTCAGCGAACCGGAGAACGGCCGCTATCGCCTTCGCGAAGACGCCGCTTTCGGTGAGACCGTCCACATCCCGGAACCGTTCGGCTTCACCCTCGACACCAGCGTGCTACAGCCCTACAGCGCCTGACTTGCGCTTGGCCGCCCGCCACTCCGACGCCAGTACCGACCAGATCTCGATGTCGTGCCGCTTCCCCCGGTACAGGCGGCACTCGCGCAGCACGGCCTCCTTCACCATCCCCAGCCGCCGGGCCACGGCGATGCTGGGCTGGTTGCCCGCCGCGACCTGCCACTCCACACGGTGGATTCCCCGCTCCTCGACAGCCCAGTCGATGAGCACACGTACGGCCCGGGTCACCAGCCCCTTGCCCGCCGCCGAGGGCTCCAGCCAGCAGCCCGCCTCGGCAGTGCCCTGCTCGATGTCCATGGTCCGGAGGAGGACTCCGCCGACCAACTTGTCGTCGACCCAAATGCCGTAGATCCGCCCGGTGTCGGTGGCCGCCTTCTCCGCGTACCCCCGAAGGTAGGCGCGGCTCGACTCCAGGTCCGCGACGACGTCGGGCAGCGGAATGAACTGCCCGATGAACTCGCGTCCACGGTCCATGTGGTCAAGGAGCTCCTGAGCCTGCCACGGCTCGAGCGGGCGCAGCTCGGAGCCGTCATCGCCCAGGGATATCGCGTACATCATTGCCCTCCACGATCAGATCAGCCCGCTCAGTAGACCAGCGCCTGCACGCCGTCCGCCATGATCTCCCCCACGAACACCTGCGCCCCGGCGATCCGCGCGCCCTCGATGAGGTCCTTCTCCTCGATGCCCCGGCGTGCCGCGCACTGCGTGCACAGGGTGATCATCCCGCCCCCGGCCTTGATCCCCTCGATCAGCTCCGGCAGCGGCGCCGCATGCGGCAGTTCGAACTCCGCCGCCCGGCCCGGCAGCGCGAACCACGACGACTCCCCGGTCAGCCACAGCGACACCTCGACGCCGCTGGCCACCGCGACGGCCGCCACCGTGAACGCCTGCGAGCACCGCTCGGGCGCGTCCGCACCCGCCGTCACCTTGATCACGAGCTTCTTGTTCATGCGGCCACTGTAGGCGGCGAGCGAACCGCAACAGCGGCAGCGGTACTTGTGACGGGGAGTTGCCTGCAGGGCCCCTCAGGAACCGAGCACCGCGCGGATCCGTTCCGCGGTTCCGCGCGGGCGGAAGACGTATCCGTTGTGACCGCCGGGAAACATCTCCAGGCGCGTCCCCAGTTCGCAGGCGAGCATCGCGGCGCACGTGTGCGGCCAGACGTGGCCCGAGTTCTCACCGGCGGCGGGCACGACACGGGCGGGTGAGCCCTTGAGCGCGGCCACATCGAGAACGTGCGCCCTGATGGCCGGCATGTCGTGCGTGAGGAGGACCTTCGCGTTCCGCAGGTGGTCGGGCCCCGGAGCGCGTGCCGGGACGTCCGGCTCGCAGTCGTTCGGGTCGATGTCGAGGTCGGCCGCGAACCTGCGCATCGCGGGGGCCGCGCCCTCCGCCCTGAAGGTCTCCTCGACGGTGAGCAGTTGCCCGAGGGCGAGGGTGCGCCCGGGTTCCGGCAGCAGCTGCGTGACGGGCGGTTCGTGCGCGACGACCGCCGCGACCTGCCCGGGGTGCCTGACGGTCAGCTCCAGCGAGATCAGGGCGCCGATGCTGGTGCCGTAGACGAACGCGGGTTCCGGGGTGAGGGCGGAGAGCAGGTGGGAGATGTCGTCGGCATGCGTGGCGAGCGTCGTCGCGGGGGCGTCGGTGGTGCTCCCCGACAGGCCGCGCCGGTCGTAGGTGAGGACGGTGTACCGGTCGGCGAGGTGGCGCGCGAGCGGTTCGTTCGCGTCGGCACCGTGGTGGCCCCCGGCGACGAGCAGGAGCAAGGGGCCCTCGCCGCGGACGGCGTAGCGCAGTCGCGCGCCCGGCACTTCCAGTATGGATTCCTTCATGGTGCGACCACCGATCCTCTCGTCGGACAGGCCTTGGACGGCCATGTGCCGATCGTGCCGCCGTCGCCGACGCCGCGGAATCGGAGCGCTTCCCCTAGGATCGGCGGTCCCAGGATGCGCTTTCACAACACCGTTATCCCGAGAAGGACATGACACTGAACCGTCCCGACCTCGCCGATTTCCTGCGCCGGTCCCGGGAGCGGCTGACGCCGCGCGACGTCGGGCTCGCCGAAGGGCCGAGGCGGCGGACCCCGGGCCTGCGTCGCGAGGAGGTCGCGATGCTCGCCGGGATGTCGGCCGACTACTACATGCGGCTCGAACAGGCCCGCGGCCCCCAGCCCTCGGTCCAGGTACTCGCCGCGCTGACGGGCGCGTTGCGGCTGACCGAGGACGAGCGGGACCACCTGTACCTGCTCGCGGGGCACCGCCCGCCGGAGGGCGCGCGGGCCGGGGAGTACCTGCGGCCGGGCCTGCGGTACCTCCTCGACCGCCTGGACGGCGTGCCCGTGCAGGTGGTGAGCGATCTGGGCGACCTGCTGGCGCAGAACGACCTGGCGCTCGCGCTGTTCGGGTGCGTGTGCACGGTCGCCGAGGAGGACCGCAACATCGTGCTGAGCTGGTTCACCGACCCCGGCGTCCGCGGTCACTTCGCGGCCGAGGAACACGAGGAGCAGGCCCGGCAGTTGGTCGCCGACCTGCGGGCAGCGACGACCCGTCGCGGCGACGACGCGGCGTCCCGCTCGCTTGTGACGCGGCTCCGGGCCGCGAGCCCGGAATTCACGGCGCTGTGGGACCGGCACGAGGTCGCCGTGCGCAGGTCGCACCCGTACCGTCTCGTGCATCCCGACCTGGGCAGGATCGACCTGGACTGCGAGGTGCTGGCAACGCCCGCGGCGGACCAGCGCCTGCGGATCTTCACCCCTCCGCCCGGTGGCACCACGGTGCTGGACGAGTTGCGCGAGCTCGGCCCGCAGCACCGGCACGACACCCACGCGGCGGGCGTGACCGCCGCACCGTAGGGCCCGGGACTGGTCAAGTGGCCGGCCAAAGGGCCGTCCTGCCGAGCCGCCAGCGGCTGAGGTGACGCACGGCGCGCGACACGACGATCGCAGCTGCGCGGTCCGCGCGGACGCGGTCCCTGGGCGACGGGGTCGCCTTGTCCGGCAGCCCCGGCGGGCGCAGCGCGCCGTACTCCGTGAAACGGCGCGTCCCGCACGTCTTGCACCGCTGCTGGCCGTTTGTGGCATCCCAACCGAACTCGTGGCGGCAGCTGTTGTTCATCAGGTGCTCTACAACTGGCGCTGGTAGTGGAGCAGGTCTTCTGCGGCCCGTCCCAGACATCTGGCGTACGTGATCGCCGACGCGTAGCCGTCGCCGGGGGTCAGCCCCAGCCGGTGGCGGGCCTCCTTCACCACAGCGAGAACGTCCTCGCGGACGGAGTCGCCCATGGGCCTGGCGGCTGCGATGCCGTCCAACTCATCTGCTGCGGGGCCGATATACGTGCGGAGCCGCTCGGTCAGTACGTGAACCCGGCTGGGGACCGGCAGCGACTGCTCCAGCGTCGTTGCTTCGCGGACCAGTTCGCGGACCACGGTTCGGGGCAGCCGCATGGGGGTGGCGAGCTGGGGCGGGGCGGTGAGCCACCCGCCGGGGTTGGCGGTGTAGGGGAAGACGGGCATGGTGCAGCTCCTGGCGAGCGGTGGGGTGAGAGTGCCGACCGGCTGAACCACCGTTCCGCAGCGGCGACTTTCCTCGCAAGGGCAGAGAACCCGTCCGTGAAAACTGGCATATGACAATGGCCGGGCATGGCTTGTACAGGCACTTACACGCGCTGAAAGACTGCGAACACAGCGCGTTTCAGGGCTTGCAAAGGCTCGCTGTGGACCAACAGGGAAGCGTCGACGGGGTACAGGCGCGCGATGCCGGGTACAGCATGGAGAGGGCTCGAAGTGGCAGCACGACGCGGTCCGACGTTCCGTCGGAGGGAGTTGGGCAAGGAGCTCAAGCGCCTGCGGGTGAGGAAGGGTTACAGCACGAAGGATGCGGCTGACGCCATCGAGAGCTCAGACACCAAAATCAACAGAGTGGAAAGCGGCAACAATCAGCTGCCCCGCGTTCGCGACCTGGAAGATCTGCTCGACCTGTACGGCGTTACGGACCCCGACGACCGTGACCACCTGCTGATGCTTCACCGGGAGTCGCTCAGCCCGGACTGGTACAGGCCGTACCAGAACTTCCTTCCCTCAGGGGCTCTGCTGTATGCGGGACTGGAGTCAGACGCCGCCGCCATGCGTGCATGGCATTCGCAGGTTGTCTTCGGGCTGCTGCAGACAGAGAACTACGCCCGAGCCATGTTCACGATGGCGAAGCCGGTCGACGAGCAGAAGACAGAGTTCATCGAGGAGAACGTGGCGCTTCGTATGAGGCGCAAGGAAATCGTGCACAGGGAAGACCCCATCGAACTGCGGGTGATCGTCGACGAAGCGGCGCTCCGCCGCATGATTGGCGGCCCGGATGTCATGCGTGAGCAGTACGAGGAGATCGCACGGGTGGCTGCACTTGATCACGTGACAGTCCAGATCCTCCCGCTGAACCTTGCCACTTACCGGTCCGGCGTGAACTTCGTGCTCCTGGACTTCGGTGCCAAGCTCGATCCCGTTGTCATGGAAGACGGCCCGGTCATGACTGTGTCCGACAAGAGAAGCGAGGTCTGGGCCTACACCCGGAGGTTCGACGCAATGCGCGAGGGCGCCCTGGCCCCGGCGAAGACAGCAGAATTCCTCCACCGACTGGCGAGAGAGATCGATGCAGACTGATACCTGCCTGACAGCACTCGAAATGGCGCATGAAAGCGCCTGGTTCAAGTCCAGTCACAGCGACGATAAAAACGGCGTCAGCTGCGTCTCGGTCGCGCCCCTAGGTGAGCTGATCGGCGTCCGCGACTCGAAGCACAGCAACGGGCCCGCGCTCGTGATACGCGCATCGGCCTGGTCCTCGTTCATACGTGAGGTCCGTTCCGGGGCGCCCGGCGGCTGACAACGTCAGTCGTCGTCCGCGCTGGACAGCGCTTCGGCGATCACGCGGGTGGCGAAGTCGCGGTCGTCAGTGAGCCGGTTGATGTGCTCCGCGAGCAGCACAGCCGTGACTTCCAGCGCATTCAGCTCGTCTGCGGTCCAGTCTCCGTACTGCTTGCGCCACAGACTGGGGCTCAGGCCGGTGCCGGCCGCGATGACCAGGCCGGCCATGGTGGGGATGGTCTCGGGGCGGACGCTCTTGCGCATCATGCGCATCGAGTCCACCAGGGTGGGCACCACGTACTCGATGACGTCCTTGTCGTGGTCCTCGTGGGCCAGCCGCAGCCACTGCATGAACATGTAGATGAGCGTGCACGCGCCGTCCACCAGGTCATGGGCTTCCTCGGGACCCAGTGACGCGGTGAACTGGTCGATCAACTGCTGCTGTTCGGGGTCGGACTCGACCTTGTCGGCGTAGATGGCTTTGAGCCGAGAGTCGATCACCATGAGTGCCGCACCCACGTCGCCGGCGGGAGCATGCTGGGGGTCGCAGGGCGATGACACAGGATTCCTCCTGGGAGTTGACCGTGGGCAACGCGGCGTGTCCGACGGTAGCCCGCCGATGAGACCACGGTCTGCCGAATCCGTTGAAGGCTTCGGTACTTCAGTCCCAAGATTCGGCGGCACGGCCCGCATTGTCGGGGCGGCATCGGTGGGCGGTTTACGTGGCGGGTGCTTGGCCGTCTGACCGTATCGTCGTTGTGCGCGTGAAAAGCGGCTGGTTACAGGGTGGATGGGGGGCGAGCCGGGCTCTCGTCGCCGGGTGCGGGACCGGCTGGGTGGTCTGGCATCCCGTTCACATCACACCCGCCCCACCCACACCGCGAACCGCCCACCGCTGCCGCTCCATGCGCGAGCGTGAGGGGGGCTGGCGAGTCGGGTACGGGTTTCCTCACGAAAACTGCCCTCAGCCGTGAGGAAACCCGTACCCGACTCGCCGTTCGGCATCCGGACTGTGGCGCACGGGACCCGTGAGACCGGAGCGGTCCCGCCCCCGCGCAGCGGACCGGCACCCGGCAACGCGCACCAGCCGGGATCCCTGCTCGCCCGTAGCCCGCCGCTGTGCGCCGAAGGCGCGAGACGAGACCCGCACCCGGCCGAGCAGCATGCCGCCCCACTTGTCACGTCACGTCACCGGGTGGCGGAAGCGCGAGGCGCGGCGCAGGCTGATCCGGGGGCCAGGCGCACGTACGCGAGAGGGCAGGATCCGCATGGGCAGCACGCGAGCCGACTTCCGGATGGTCCGTTTCAACCAGAGGATCGGTGACCGTAAGCCACCGTTCAATTTCATCGCCGGCTCGTCGCAGTACGTCGGCACCAAGACGACGGCCGAGGAGTTCGAGATCGACTCGGACCCGGTCGGCGAGGGCTATCTGGTGATGCAGGTGTACGGGGTCAACTTCACCGGCCACCGGGTGCTGGTCAACGGGACGGACCTCGCCGACTTCGACATCGCCGCGGGCCCCAGGAACGAGGTGCTCTGGCAGACCTGGATGGACCCGGTCGAGGAGGGCGTTCTGAAGAAGGGGACCAACACCATCCAGATCCAGCACGGCAAGACCCCGGGGAACCAGGTGGACAACTTCATCGTCCGGGACGTGGTCGTGCACTGGCGCGCGGCCATGGACGGCGAGACCGGGGGCGGGGATGGCGACGGCCAGAACCAGTGGTGACCCCGGAGCCCGAGGGGCACGATCAACCTCATAGGAACGCTTGCGGCCGGTCCGATTAGACTCGTCCCCGGTCCGTATACACCCTCCCCCCGACCGAGGAGCACGCTCGTGGCTGCGCTTGAGACCTTCTTCACCACCCTGCTGGTTCTGGTCGCCGTCGGCGTTCTCGCGTTCGCCGGGCTGACCTGGAAGAAGCTGTACCAGGGCCAGCGCTGACCCTCCTTGTTCACCCCTACAGATCGTCTGAGCTGATCCCATGATCGAGATTCCTTCCGACCTGCACCGGGACCTGGTGCCCCTCGTCTTCCTCCTCGGCAAGTGGGAGGGTGCGGGCGTCGCCGACTTCCCCGGGGCCGAGAAGTGCAACTTCGGGCAGGAGGTCGTCTTCACGCACGACGGGCGTGACTTCCTGGAGTACGTCTCGCACAGCTGGGTGCTCGACGAGAAGGGCAACAAGGTCCGTCCGCTGGAGACGGAGAGCGGCTACTGGCGGCTCGACAAGGACCGCAAGGTCGAGGTCGTCATGATCCGCGACCAGGGCATCGTCGAGGTCTGGTACGGCGAGCTGGCGGACAAGAAGCCGCAGATCGACATCGTCACGGACGCGGTCGCGCGGACCGCCGCCTCCGGCCCGTACTCCGGCGGCAAGCGCCTGTACGGCTACGTCAAGGGCGACCTGATGTGGGTCGGCGAGAAGGCCACCCCCGAGGTGCCGCTGCGGCCGTACATGTCGGCGCAGCTGAAGAAGGTCCCCGAGGACCTTCAGGCCTGGGCGCAGAACCTGCCGGACGACCTGCCGGACGGCGTCGCGTTCTACCGCCAGGACGGGACGCCCTACAACCCGTGAGCCCGCGCGGTGGCCCGGCCTAAAATGAAGGCGTGGTGGACACCGACTGGCAGAGCGATCTCCGTAAGCGCGGCTACCGGCTGACTCCGCAGCGCCAGCTCGTGCTGGAGGCTGTGGACCGGCTGGGGCACGCGACGCCGGACGACATCCTCACCGAGGTCCGCAAGACCGCGGGCGGGGTCAACATCTCCACCGTCTACCGGACGGTGGAGCTGCTGGAGGAGCTCGGTCTCGTCAGCCATGCCCACCTCGGGCACGGTGCCCCGACGTACCACCTCGCCGACCGGCACCACCACATCCATCTGGTGTGCCGGGACTGCACGGGCGTGATCGAGGCCGACCAGTCGGTGGCCGGGGAGTTCACGCGGAAGCTGCGCGAGGAGTTCGGTTTCGACACCGATATGAAGCACTTCGCGATCTTCGGGCGGTGCGGTTCCTGTACCTCGGAGGAACCCTCGCAGGGACCCTCGGAGGAGCCGTCGCAGGAACCCCCGGAGGAACCCTCGAAAGAGCCTTCGGCAGGGTCGTAGGCTTTGTACATGCTGCGTCAATCGAAGAGCCCTCTGTTGTCGCTGCCCGGCGCCGTCCCCGCCGAGGGCCCGGACGAAGGCGTCGCCGCGCACTACGGCGATCCGTTCCGCGAACAGCGCGCGCTGGCCGACGGGTCCGGTTTCGTCGATCTCTCCCACCGCGGGGTGATCACCGTCACCGGGACCGACCGGCTCAGCTGGCTGCACCTGCTGCTCACCCAGCACGTGAGCGAACTCCCGGCCGGGCAGGCCACCGAGGCGCTGATCCTCTCCCCCCACGGCCACATCGAGCACGCGCTCTACCTCGTGGACGACGGCGAGACGACCTGGGCGCACGTCGAGCCCGGCACGCGGGAAGCCCTGATCGGCTACCTGGAGAGCATGAAGTTCTTCTACCGGGTCGAGGTCACCGACAGCACGGACGCGTTCGCGGTGGTGCACCTCCCGGCGGGCTCGGTCGCCGAGACGCCCAAGGACGTGGTGGCGCGCGAGACCGCGCACGGGCGCGACCTGTTCCTGCCGCGCGAGCGGCTGGAGTCCTTCGCCGCGGAGCACGGCCCGGCGGCGGGCACCCTCGCGTACGAGGCGCTGCGCGTCGAGGCGCACCGGCCCCGGCTGGGCCTGGAGACCGACCACCGGACCATCCCGCACGAGCTGGGCTGGATCGGCACCGCGGTGCACCTGCAGAAGGGCTGCTACCGCGGCCAGGAGACCGTCGCCCGCGTCCACAACCTGGGGAAGCCGCCGCGGCGGCTGGTCTTCCTGCACCTGGACGGGAGCGGAGTGACCCTGCCGGGGCACGGGGCGCCGATCCGGCTCGCCGCGGACGGGCCCGAGAGCCGGGCCCTCGGGTTCGTCACGACCTCGGCGCGGCACTTCGAGCTCGGGCCGATCGCGCTGGCACTGGTCAAGCGGAACGTTCCGGTGGACGCGGCGCTGATCGCCGACACGACGGCGGCGTCGCAGGAGGTCGTGGTCGAGCCGTAGCCCTGCCGGGCGGGGACGGGGGCGGGGATTGTGCCCCGGTCCCGCCCTCTCGCCGTCTCCTGGGGCTGCGCCCCAGACCCCCTGTCGCGGCTTCGCCGCTCGTCCTCAAGCGCCGGACAGGCTGGATTTGGCCCGGCTAGATGTCCACCAGCACCGTGAACGGGCCGCTGTTCGTCAGCGAGACCCGCATGTCCGCACCGAAGACGCCCGTCTCCACCGTGGCCCCCAGCGCCCGCAGCTGCGCAACGACCTCGTCGACCAGCGGCTCGGCCACGGGACCCGGAGCCGCCGCGTTCCACGTGGGGCGCCGCCCCTTCCGCGCGTCACCGTAAAGCGTGAACTGGGAGATCACGAGCAGCGGCGCCCCCACGTCCGAACAGGACTTCTCGTCCTCCAGCACCCGCAGGGACCACAGCTTGCGGGCCAGCTGCGCCGCCTTCGCCGGGGTGTCGTCGTGCGTCACCCCGACGAGCACGCACAACCCCTCACCCAGGATTTCGCCGACCGTACGGCCGTCCACGGAGACGCTCGCCCCGTCCACTCTCTGCACCACAGCACGCATACGGACCATGATGCCCCGTGCCCCTCCAGGGCCGTTCGGGTGGAGACAGCCTGCGCACGCACCGTCACCGGTGGCACGATGCGTGCAGGCCACCCGGCGCGAGGGGACGGAACCGCATGACCACACACGACGCATTGGACAGAGTGCACCCTGTGGACACCCCGCACGCGAGACCCCCCATCCAGCGCTCCGGACGGCTGGCGGACGCGGACGCCCCCGCGCGACGGCTGGGCGAACTGAGCCTCGCGGAGCTGCGTACGCTGCGCCGGGACGCCCAGCAGGAGGAGGCGGACCTCAGCTATGTACGACGCCTGCTCCAGGGCCGAGTCGACATCCTGCGGGCCGAACTGGCCCACCGTTCCCGGCCGGACGCCCCGGTGGTGGACCGGCTGTCGGAGATCCTCGCCGACGAGCCCTCCGCCCACCGCTCCTCCGCCCGGCACGTGACGCTCGGGCCGCCGCACAGCGAGGAGTACCGACGGCTGGCCGAGGACATGCTCGGCGAGGTCGAGCTGTCGGACCTGGCCGCGCGCACGGAGACCGAACTGCACGCGGGCCTGGCCCGGCTGGTGGCGTACGAGCAGCAGGTCTCGGTCCGCCGCCGGCAGCTCCAGCTCACGGCCGACGACTGCAGCGCGGAGATCGCGCGACGGTACCGGGAAGGAGAAGCGCAGGTGGACGACCTGCTCTCCTGACGAAATTCGGGTGCGGCCCGTACCGCGCGGTCCCTACCGTGCGGGCATGGCTCCACAGATACGCACGATCGACGACGCCGACCTCCCCGAGTGGTGCCGCGCACTGCACACCGGCTTCCTGGTAACCCCCGCCGTGACCGCGGAAGAGCTCGAACTGCGGCGCTCCTCCATCGACTTCGCGCGGACCCAGGGCGTCTTCGACGAGGGGCGCTGCGCCGGCACGTTCCGCACCTTCGCCCAGGAGCTGACCGTGCCGGGCGGCGCCCCGGTCACGGTCAGCGCCGTCTCCAACGTCACCGTCTCGCCGACGCACCGCCGGCGCGGACTCCTCACCGGCATGATGGGCCGCGCCCTGCGGGCCGCGAAGGAGCGCGGCGACGCCGCCGCGACGCTGATCGCCTCCGAGTACCCGATCTACGGGCGGTACGGCTTCGGGCCCGCCACCTGGACCACGGAGTGGGAGGTGGACGCCACCCGTACCGGCCTCGACCGGCAGCGCCCGGCAGAAGACGGCCGGCTGGAGCTGGTCGACAGCGCCACCGTGCGCAAGCTCGGCCCGGAGCTGCACGAGCGGCTGCGGGCCGCCCGGCACGGCGTCGTCAACCGCACCGACCGCTGGTGGGACACCGCCACCGGCATCGTCGTCTACCCGACCCGCCGCCCCTGGACCGAGCCCTTCCACGTCCTCCACCGCGCCCCCGACGGCACCGTCGAGGGCCTGGCCACCTACACGTCGGACAACACCTGGCACGCCAAGCGCCCGCACGAGACCGCCACCGTCCGGGGCCTCATCGCGGCCACCCCGGCCGCCGAACGCGCACTGTGGCACTACCTGTTGACCCTCGACTGGGTCACCACGCTCCGTACGGGCTACCGTGCCCCCGACGACCTCCTGCCCCTGCTCCTCCCCGACCCGCGCGCGGCCCGCACCACCACCCACGCCGACTATCTGTGGGTGCGCCCGCTGGACGTACGGACCCTGCTGGAAGCCCGTACGTACGCGGGCACCGGCACCCTGGTCCTCGAGGTCGCCGACCCCGACGGTCTCGCCGCCGGCCGCTGGCTCCTGGACGCCGCCCCGGACGGCGCGACCTGCGCCCCCACGGCCCGCCCGGCCGATCTGACGCTCTCTGTGGGGGACTTGGGCACACTGCTGCTCGGCGACGAGTCCGCCGTACGCCTCGCCGCACTCGGGCGCGTCGGGGAGGACCGGCCCGGTGCCGCCGCCCTCGCCGACCGGCTGCTGCGCACGGCCCGACGGCCGTGGTGCCCGGACGAGTTCTGACGGTGGCGCTTGACCTCAAGTGAAGTTGAGGTCGCAAGCTTCTTCCATAACGCACTCCACGCCTGGAACGGAGCCTCGCCATGTCCGAGACCCTCTACCGCCTCGCCGTCATCGTCGCCTCGACCCGCGAGGGCCGGTTCGGCCCCGTGATAGCCAACTGGCTGGCGCACCACACCGATCAGCACCCCGACATCGAGGTCGACGTCATCGACCTCGCCGAGCACCCGCTGTCGTCGGAACTCAGCGGCACACCGAGCCCGGCTGACGCCGCCTCGCTGAGCCACCTGACCCCGCGCCTGCGCCAGGCCGACGCCTTCATCGTCATCACCCCCGAGTACAACCACAGTTACCCGGCCTCGGTGAAGAACCTCATCGACTGGCACCGCGACCCGTGGCAGGCCAAGCCGGTCGCCTTCGTCTCCTACGGTGGTCTGTCCGGCGGCCTGCGTGCGGTCGAGCATCTGCGGACCGTCTTCGCCGAGATGCACGCGGTCACCATCCGCGAGACCGTCAGCTTCCACGGCCCCTGGGGCAAGTTCGACAACACCGGCCACCACGTGGACCCGGAGGAGGGCGAGGCCGCCGGCCGTGCCGCGAAGACCCTGCTCGACCAGCTCACCTGGTGGGCCGTCTCCCTGCGGGAGGCCCGCGCCGCCCGCCCGTACGGGCAGTGACAATGGCATCATGACCAAGCAGCAGCCGTACCGTTGTCCGATCGACGCCGCGTTGCACGTCATCGAAGGCAAGTGGAAAGCACTCATCATCTGGGAGCTCCGGGACGAGCCGCGCCGCTTCGGCTCCATCCGGCGAGCGGTTCCGGGCATCAGCGAGAAGGTCCTGGCCCAGCAGCTGCGTGAGCTCGAGGCGGACGGCATCGTGCATCGCGAGACGTACGACACGGTGCCGCCGAGGGTGGAGTACTCCCTCACGGAGGACGGCCGCGAACTGAACGCGGCGCTCGCGCCGTTGGGGGCGTGGGGGCGGCGACGCATGGCCCCGCCGGTGGTGGCGGTGGCGTAGGGGGGTGCCCCGGTCCCGCCCTTCCACCGTTCCCCGGGGCTCCGCCCCCGGACCCCGCTTATCGCGGCTTCGCCGCTCGTCCTCAATCGCCGGACGGGCTTAAATTTCGCGCCCGGCCCGGCACTATCCAGCCCGTCCGGCGATTGAGGACAACCGCGCGGAGCGCGGTTTCGGGGCCCGGGGGCTTGCCCCCGGAGGAAACGGTGAAAGGGCGGGGCAGGGGCAAACCTCCTACGCGGCCCGCGGCACGTACGCAAACCCATGCGCACCGGTCTCACCGGCCCGCTCGACGGTCAACTCACCGACCGCCGCACAGCGACGCAGATCCACCACCGTGACCGTGGACGACAAAATGTTGGACACATACGCAAGCGCACCGTCCGGCGACGACTTGACGGTGATCGGGAACTCGCCGACCTCCACCTGGCCCAGGAGTTGGCGACCGTCGGCAGCGAAGACGTTCAGGGTGCCATTGCCCCCGTCCCGCAACTTGCCGACCAACAGCAGCCCATCGACCGTCACATGCACCGGCATGACCGACCCCAGAACCGGCAGGATCCGCTCGACCTCACCACGCTCCGCGTCGATCACCTGCACCCCCGTGCCGATGCTCGTCCTGTAGGCGGCGACGTAGACGTACCGGCCGTCCGGCGACACGTCGATGCCCTCGCCGCCCTCGACCGGGATCCGGGCGGTCAGTTCGCGCTTCTCCAGGTCCACCACGGACACGAAGGGCGCCTCCTTGTTGGAGGCGTATCCGCGCCGCCCGTCCGGGGAGATGACGAACCAGTGCGGCCCCGGCGCGGCGGTGTCGATCCGGCCCACGGGCTTGCGGGTCTCCGTGTCGATCACCACGACCCCGCCCGGAGCGTGGTCGTTGGCCTCGACGCTGACGTACAGCAGACCGCGCCGCCGGTCCAGGGCCAGCCCGTGCGGGGCGTGCTCCGGGGCGATGTCGATCACCTCGACGACGCGGCGCGTGTCCGGGTCGATGACGCTGACCTCGTGCGACGGCCCGGTGTTCGCGCGGTAGTAGCCGGAGCGGTACGTACTGGCGCAGTACAGCACCCTCCGCTCCGGGTCGAAGCACAACTCGTGCGGCTGCGACGGGACTTCGACCACGCCCAGCTTCTCGAGTGTCGCGGCGTCGAAGAACGTGACGGTCGGGCCGCTCTGGCTGGCCACGGCGAGCAGGTCACCCTGTCGTGCGTTCATGCTTCCTCCTCGAGTGTTCCGTTCACGAAAAGTCTTCATCCACCGGTGGATTAACTCCAGTGCATCCTCGGTAAGTAGTCTTTCCACCTCCGGTCATCATCAGGGGGAACGGAACCGTGGAATCGCTGGACTTCAACCTGCTGGTCGCCCTGAACGCCCTCCTCGAGGAGGAGAGCGTCACAGGAGCCGCCGCCCGCCTGCACACCTCGCCGCCGGCGATGAGCCGCACCCTGGGCCGTATCCGGCGGGCGCTGGGCGACCCCGTCCTCGTCCGGGCGGGGCGCCGCCTCGTCCCCACACCGCGCGCGCTGGAACTGCGCGGCGAGGTACGGACGTTGGTGGAGCGCGCCCATGCCCTGCTCGCGCCCGGCGGCGCTCCCGACCCGGCCGCGCTGGACCGCAGGTTCACGATCCAGACGAGCGACGTACTGCTGGCCGCACTCGCCGCGCCGCTGCTCGCGCTCATCGGCCGCGAGGCACCAGGCGTCACGCTGCGGTTCGTACCGGAGGTCCTGGAGGGGACACCGTCGCTCAGGGACGGCAGCGTCGACCTGGAGATCGGCGTCATCGACCACACCGACCCCGAGACCCGCACCGCCCCGCTCGGCGAGTCCGGACTGGTCGGAGCCGTCCGCGCGGGCCATTCCCTGGCCGAAGGACCGGTCACCCCAAGGGCGTTCGCGGACGCCGACCACATCTCGGTCTCCCGCCGCGGCCTCCACCGGGGTCCCATCGACGAGCGGCTGGCCGCGATCGGCCTGAGCCGCAGGGTCACGGCCGTCGTCCCGAGCCACACCGCCGGGCTCTTCCTGGCCTCCACCACGGACCTGGTCTGCACCACCGCCGCCACCCTCGCCCGCCACTGCCCCGAGGCACTCGGCATGCACACCTTCCCCATCCCGCTCGACCTGCCGCCCCTCGTCTTCGGCATGGCCTGGCATCCGCGCAACGACGCGGACGGGGCGCAGCGCTGGCTGCGGGACCGCGTGCGCGAGGTGTTCACCGCGCTCGGTGAGTGAGCCGGGACAAGCGGGGGTGGGCGGGGGTAGGCGGGGGTAGGCGGGGGTAGGCGGGGGTAAGCCCTACCGGGCCCGTCCACCGGTCGGTGGACGGGAAGTACAACCGGCCGATGCTGTCGGGCGCACCCCCCTCCCGGCGAGGGTTGGCGTATGAATCAACTACCTGTGCGCGCCGCCCGATGGAGCGCCCTGCACCCCTGGCGCGCGATCGCCGGGTGGCTGGCTTTCGTGGTGCTGTGCCTGGGCACCGGCATCGCGGTCGGTACTCACAACGCCACCACCGAGGACTACCGGGTCGGCGAGGCCGGCCGTGCCGAGGCGATGGCGGCCGAGGGGCATCTGCAGCGCAAGCCCGCCGAGCAGGTGTTGATCTCCGCCCGGCCCGGCGACACCCGGTCCGGCGACGCCCGGCCCGGCGAAAGCGCCTTCGACCGGCGTGAGGCCGAAGCCGCCGGGCGGGACATCGCCGCCCGGATGGGCGGGCTGCCCGAGGTCGAGCACGCGGGTGCGCCCCGTATCGCCAAGGACGGCAAGGCCGTCGTGGTCGAGGTGACCATGCGCGGGCCGGAGTTGGACGCCCGTAAGCATGTCGATCCGCTGCGGGCGCAGACGGCCGCGGTGCAGAAGGACCATCCGCGGCTGCTGATCGAGGAGACCGGGGCGCCCTCCATCAGCAAGGGCGTGGACGCCCAGCGCGGCGACGATCTGGCCCTCTCCGAGGCGATCACTCTCCCGGTCACCCTGATCACGCTGCTGCTGGCGTTCGGCTCCGTGCTGATGGCCACCGTGCCGCTGCTGCTGGCGCTCTCGTCGATCGCCGCGGCGATGGGCCTGTCGATGGTGGCCTCGCACCTCTCCCCCGACGCCGGGGTGGGCAACAACGTCATCATGCTGATCGGCCTCGCGGTCGGCGTGGACTACACGCTCTTCTACCTCAAGCGGGAGCGGGAGGAACGGGCCCGCAGCGGCGGCCGGTTGAGCTCCGCGGCCCTGGTGGAGCTGGCGGCGGCGACCTCGGGACGGGCGGTCGTGGTCTCCGGGCTCGCGGTGGTCGTCTCGACGGCCACGCTGTATCTGGCCTCCGATGTCATCTTCTCCTCGCTGGCCACCGGCACCATCGTGGTCGTCCTGGTCGCCGTGGCCAGTTCGCTGACCGTGCTGCCCGCCCTGCTGGTGAAGATCGGGCAGCGGAGCGAGCGCCGGGCGGCCCGCGGGGCGCGTACGCCGCGGAGGGTACGGAAGGCCGAGGGCGGCCGGGTGTGGGCTGCCCTGATGCGGCCCGCGAGCAAGCACCCCGCGCTCACTCTGGGCGCCTCGGTGCTCGTTCTGCTGGGCCTGGCCGCCCCGTTGGCCGGACTGAAGATCACGGAGATGAGCCGTGACACCCACTCGCGCGCCATCCCCGCCATGCGGACCTACGACCGGCTCAACGACGCCTTCCCGGAGCTGCGGGTCACCCACCAGGTCGTGGTGCGCGACCGGCCGGACCGTGCCGAGGAGGTGGCCGAGGCGCTGAAGGAACTCGGCCGCCGCACCCAGGCGGACCCGCTGTTCACCGGTGCGCCCCGGCTGCGCACCTCGGCCGACCACCGGATCAGCGTGCTGGAGCTGTCCGTTCCGTACCTGGGCAACTCGGACCAGGCCCGTACGTCCCTCGATCACCTGCGGCACGACTACCTTCCCGCCACGGTCGGCCTGATCCGCGGTGCCGAGACGGGGGTGACCGGTGACGTCGCCCGGACCACCGACTATCCCGCCCACCAGGACGGCAAACTCCCGCTGGTCATCGGAGCGTTGCTGCTGGCGACGTTCGTGATGACGCTGCTGGCCTTCCGCTCGGTGGTGCTCGCCCTGCTCGGCGTGGTGCTCAACCTGCTCTCCGCCGCGGCCGCGCTGGGACTGCTGGTCCTCGTCTTCCAGGGCAAGTGGGCCGAGGGCCTGCTGGACTTCCACTCCACGGGGTCGATCGGCTCCCGGGTACCGCTGTTCCTGTTCGTGATCCTCTTCGGACTGTCCATGGACTACCAGGTGTTCGTGGTCAGCCGGATCAGGGAGGCCGTCCTGGGCGGCGTACCCACACGCACGGCAGTGATCGACGGCATCCGCAGCTCGGCAGCCGTGGTGACCAGCGCCGCGGTGGTGATGGTGACGGTCTTCGCCAGCTTCGTCTTCCTGCACATCATCGAGATGAAGCAGATCGGCTTCGTGCTCGCCGCAGCCGTGCTGATCGACGCCTTCGTCATCCGCGTCATGATCCTGCCCTCGGCCATGCTGCTGCTCGGCGAGGCGAGCTGGTGGCCCCGGCGCCCGCGCCGGACAGGACAGATCCGGCAGCCGGCGCTGCAGGTGGTCGACGTACGGTGATCCGTATGCACCCATGGGCAAAGGCCGACAGCCAGCAGCATTCCTTCTGGGCGAGGACCGTTCGCCAGTGGAACGCGGTCTGCTGGGTCCTGTTCACGGCCATGGCGGCCGGCATCGCCTCCATGAACCTGCCGGCCGCCAACCTTGCCGGGGTGCTGGCACTGCTGGGCTGTGTGGTGCTCTGCTACACGATCCTCGCCCCCTTCCCCGGCACCCGGGTGCTGCACGCTCACGCCTATCTGGGAGTGCTGGTCCTGGCGCTCGGCGGGATCGCCTACCTGTGGAGCGGCTATGCCGCGCTGTTCATCGTGTCGCTGCCGCACTTCTGGCTGTTCAGCCGGACGCTGCGGGCCTCCCTGGTCTTCACCGGGCTCACCACCGTCTCGACCCTGGGCGGGGCCTGGCTGCGCAACGGCTGGACCTCGCAGTTCCTGGGCACCACGGTGATCTCCACCCTGATCGTGGTCGCCGCCAGCGTCCTGATCGGGCTGTGGGTGCACTCGGTGGTGGAGAAGAGCAGCGAACGCGCCCTGCTGATCGAGGAGCTGGAGCGGACCCAGCACGAGCTGTCCGAGGCCCACCAGCGCCAGGGCGCGGCCGACGAACGGGAGCGCATGGCACGGGACATCCACGACACGCTCGCCCAGGGGTTCGCGTCGATCATCGTGCTCGCCGAGGCGGCGCGGGCCGGGCTGGAGGCCGACCCGGCCCGAAGTGCCCAGCAGCTGCGGTCGATCGAGAGCACGGCACGGGAGAACCTCGCCGAGGCGCGCGTACTGGTGGGCTCCGTACAGCAGAGCCAGGTGGCGGCGGGTTCGGTGGCCCAGACCCTGCGCCGGACCCTGGACCGGTTCACCGAGGACACCGGGCTCGCCGTCGAGGCCGAGCTCGAGGACCTGGAGTGCGACCAGCAGACCAGGATCGCGCTGCTGCGCTGCACCCAGGAGTCGCTGGCCAACGTGCGCAAGCACGCGGCGGCCTCCACGGTGAACGTGGTGCTCGCACGGCAGCCGTTCGGCGTGGAGCTGGAGATCACCGACGACGGGCGCGGCTTCGCGGTCGGCAGGGCACAGGGTTTCGGACTGGACGGAATGCGCAAGCGCCTCGCCGAGCTGGGCGGACAGCTCACCGTCACCAGCTCGGTGGGCGACGGCACCCGCGTTCTCGCGATGATTCCCATGGAAATAGAGATGGAGTGCGAGGTAGCCGTATGACCGAGAAGACTCTCCGCGTCGTCGTGGTCGACGACCACGCGGTGATGCGTGCCGGGGTGATCGCCCTGCTCGCCTCCGCCCCCGGCATCGAGATCGTCGGCGAGGCCGACAACGGCCGTGCGGGGCTGGAGCTCGTGGACCGCGAACGCCCCGATGTGGCGCTGGTCGACCTGCGGATGCCGGTGCTCGACGGGGTCGCGACCACGACCGAGATCGTCGCCCGGCACCCGCGGACCCGGGTGCTGATCCTGACGACCTACGACACCGACGCCGACATCGAGCGCGGGGTCGAGGCCGGAGCCATCGGCTACCTGCTCAAGGACACCAGCCGCGAGCAACTGGCCGACGCCATACGGGCGGCAGCGCGCGGCGAGACGGTGCTCGCCCCTCGGGTGGCCGAGAGGCTGGTCGCCAAGATGCGGCAGCCCGTACAGATCCCACTGACCGCCCGGGAGACCGACGTGCTGAACGCGGTCGCCGACGGGCTCACCAATGCGGAGATCGGCAAGCGGCTCGTCATCGCGGAGGCGACGGTGAAGACCCACCTGTTGCGGCTCTTCGCCAAGCTCGACGTGAACGACAGGACGCGAGCGGTGGTCGTGGCCCTCGAACGGGGGCTGCTGCGGAAGTGAGCCTACGGAAGTAGCGTGCTACTTCCGGGGCTTGGCGCGTACGTGCATCCGCTCGCCCTGGCGGCCGAAGAGGCTGAGGACTTCGACGGGTTCGTCTCCGGTGCTGCCGAACCAGTGCGGGAGCCGGGTGTCGAACTCGGCGACCTCGCCCGGGCCGAGGACCAGGTCGTGGTCGGCGAGGATCAGGCGCAGGCGCCCGGAGAGGACGTAGAGCCACTCGTACCCCTCGTGCGTACAGGGGTCCGGGGTGCTGCGGGTGGGCGGGATGACCATCTTGAAGCTCTGCAACGGCCCGGGCTGGCGGGTCAGGGGCAGCACGGTGGCGCCGTGGGAGCGCACGGGGGTGAGGCGCACGCGGGGGTCGCCGACCTCGGGGGCGCCGACCAGTTCGTCGAGCGGCACCTGGTGCGCCTGGGAGATGGGGAGCAGGAGTTCCAGACTGGGCTTGCGCTGGCCGGACTCCAGGCGGGACAGGGTGCTCTTGGAGATGCCGGTCGCCTCGGCGAGTGCCGCCAGGGTGACACCGCGCTGGGTACGCAGGCGCTTGAGGCGGGGGCCGACCTCGGTCAGGGCCCGGGTGATGGCAGTCGAGTGCTCCACATCGCCCATTGGAACCGTTTGTCCCGGAAACGGCAACAAGGATTGCCACAGCGTCGTTCCCGTCCCACGCTGGCAGACATGCACGCACACCACCACCATCACGCCGACGACGGCGCCGACAACGGCGACTACGACTGGGACGCCCTGAGCACCCAGCTGGAGCGCGAGGCAGAGCTCAACTCCCCCTTCCTCGAGGCGGCCGCGGACTGGCTGCGATCCCTGCTGGGTACGACTGTCGGCCGCATCCTCGATGTGGGCAGCGGGCCCGGCGTGTTCACCTGCCTGCTCGCCCGCGCCTTCCCGCAGGCCGAGGTCATCGCCGTCGACCAGTCCGACGGCCTGCTGGAGCGGGTCCGGTCGCGGGCGGCCGAGCAGGGCCTGGACGGCCGGGTATCCGCCCAACGCGCCGTACTGCCGGAGGAGTTCGACACGCTGCCCGACGCCGATCTCATCTGGACGAGCAACGTCGTCCACCACCTCGGCGACCAGCAGGCCGCGCTGAAGGACCTCGCCGCCGCACTGCGGCCCGGAGGCCTGCTGGCCGTCGCCGAGCGCGGGCTGCCGCCGCGCTACCTGCCACGCGACATCGGCATCGGCCGCCCCGGCCTCCTGGCCCGCGTGGACGCCGCCCACGAGGACTACCTCACCGCCATGCGCGCCGAACTGCCCGGCTCCACCGGCGTGGTGGAGGACTGGCCCGCGATGCTGACCCGCGCCGGACTCGCCCCCGCCGGGACACGGACGTTCCTCATCGACGTCCCGGCACCACTGGATCCCGCGACCCGCGAGCACCTGCGCGACCGTCTGGCGGGGATGCGCGGCCGGGTCGAGAGCCGGCTCGACGACGAGGACCTCTCGACGATCGACCGCCTCGTGGACGCCGACGCCCGTACGGGCATCCTGTCGCGCCCCGACGCCTTCTACCTCGCCGCACGCACCGTCCACACCGCGCACCTTTAGAGGAGCACGCGTTTTTAGAGGAGCGGGATCAACTGCTCCTCTTCGTAGTCGAGATGACGCTCGAGCTCGTCCGTGAGCCGTTCGACCTCGGCGAGCGCCTCCCCGGGGTCCGCGCCCACGTCCGCGATGACCGTACGCAGGCTTTCGAGGAGCTCCGCGACCCTCTCGTGCTCCCGGTCCAGCCGCTCCAGGACCGGGGCCAGTTCGGGATGGAGCCGGGCGAGGTGGGGGAACATCATGGTGCCCTCGCCGGTGTGGTGGTTGTGCAGCCCCTTGCAGAGGGTCAGGCAGTTGACGCGGAGCTGGGCGCCCAGCCTCGGACCGGACTCGGCCATCTCCTTGCGGATCAGGGCCAGTTCGCGACGGAACCAGTCATGGACGACCTTCAATGCCTCACCCGGAGTCGCCGCGGCGACGTTGGGCGGGCCGGCAGGTATCTCCCGGAGGGCGACCACGGGGAGGAGGCGCGTCGTCTTCGCCTGATAGTCGGCCCACCCCGGGTCGGCCTCGGCGGCCCGGGCGAAGGCGCGGTCGCGCTCCTCGCCCTCCAGGACGACGGCCTCCGCCTCGTACGTGAAGATGCCGCTCTCCACCGTGACCCGTGGATGGGCCACCAGGTTGTGGAACCAGGCCGGATGGCGCGGCGCGCCCCCGGCCGAGGCAATGACCAGCACCTGGTCACCGCCGTCGTGCAGATACGCGACCGGAGTCGTGTGCGGGGCGCCGGACCGCGCACCGGTGGTGGTGAGCAGAAGCAGTCTGCCCCCTTCGAACGGGCCGCCGACGCGCCCGTTGTTGGCGCGGAATTCGTCGATGACCCACTGATTGAAATCGTTCGGCATGCTCTGTTGCTGCTCCAGGTTTGCTGTGTTGGCTTGGCCAAAGAAGCTGGAATTTCGCACGTGTTGTGCGGCAACAGAGATGGCGGCGGGCCCCTCGCCCGCCTCGCGCTCACGCGGAGGCCGGGTGCCCTACTCGTGTGTGGCCCATGGCCGACCCGGCAGTCACGTAATGGATCTTAGGCACGTCCCGATCACCCTGGCAATGCCGCTACGCCACCGCTTCCGTTACGTCACCGCTTCCGTTGGCCGCCGCTTCCGTCAGGGCCCGGCGGCAGGCCCTGACGGCGGGGTGCCCGCCGCGGCCCCGGCGGACCGCGGTGAACAGCCTGCGCGCCCGGTGGCCGGGCGGCAGCGGGCCGAGGGTGACGGCGGGCGGGCGGCCGTGCCACAGGAGGTCGGGCAACAGGGCGGCGGCATGGCCCTGTTCGACGAGCCGCAGGTGCAGGAGGAGGTCGGTGGACTCGTACCGTACGTCCGGTTCGAAGCCCGCTCCCCGGCACAGCGCCGTCGCCCAGCGCCGGGCCGCGGTGCCCTCGGGCTCCATCACCCAGGGGTGCCCGGCCAGGGCGCGCAGGGCGTCCCAGGGGTCCGCCGGGCCGGGCGGCCCGGACGGCCCGGGGCGGGCGAGGCGCAGGGTGTCCTCGGCCAGTTCCTCCCACTCCGCCTCCGCCGGGCGGGGGCCCGGGTCGCCGGGGTACTCCTCGGCGACGACGAGGTCGAAGTCGCGGGCGAGCAGCGCCGGGAGGGCCCGCTCCGGTTCGGCCTGGGTGACGTGGACGCGCAGCCGGGGGTGGGCGTCGCGCAGCGCGGTCAGCGCGGCCGGCACCAGGGCGAGGGCCGCGGTCTGGAAGGACGCGACGCGCAGGGTGCCGGTGAGCTCGGCGAGGGAGCCGGCGATGTCCGCCTGGGCCCGCTCGAGGCGCTCGAGCACGGCCTCGGTGTGGGCGACGAGGATCTCCGCCTGCGGGGTCAGCCGTACGCGCCGGCCCACCGGCTCCAGCAGTGGAACACCAATTTCCGCTTCCAGCTGTGCCAGTTGCTGCGAGACGGAGGACGGGCTGTAGGACAGGGCGGCGGCCACGGCCGCGAGGGTGCCGCGGTGCTTGAGCTCCCGCAGCAGACGCAGCCGGCGGAGGTCGAACATCGGCCCCCCATCGTTCGGTTTCCTTGACGAATATACGTCGGATACCTGTGCTGGACCGAGGGGTGGCCCGGACGGCACCTTGATCACATGCACGCACCTTCCTCCTCCCGCACGTGGTACGCACGTTCCTCCGCCACCCGCACCTGGCCCCCCTCGCCCACACCCGACGCGGTGCGGGACTTCCACGCCTCGCTGCCCGGCTACACCCCTACTCGGCTCGCCGAACTGCCTCCCCTGGCCGCCGAATTGGAAGTGGGCCGCGTCTTCGTCAAGGACGAGTCGACGCGCCTGGGGCTGCCCGCCTTCAAGGCGCTCGGCGCGTCGTGGGCCATCCACCGGATCCTCGCCGGGCGGACGGCCGGAACGGACGGGCCGGTCACGCTCGTCACCGCCACCGACGGCAACCACGGCCGTGCCGTGGCCCGGATGGCCCGCCTGTTCGGGCAGCGCGCCCACGTCTTCGTACCGCGCGGCGTACACCCGGCGGCGACGGCGGCCATCGCCGCCGAGGAGGCACGCGTGACCCGGGTCGACGGGCCGTACGACGAGGCGGTACGCCGGGCGGCCGAAGCGGCCGCGGCGCCGGGCTCCGTCCTCGTGCAGGACACCGCGTGGCCCGGATACGAGCGGATCCCCGGCTGGATCGTGGAGGGGTACGCGACACTGTTCCGCGAGGCCGACGCCCAACTCGCCGCTGCTGGGGGCGGGTTGCCGGGGCTGGTGGCCGTACCGGTGGGCGTCGGATCGCTCGCCCAGGCCGCGATCACCCACTACCGCGGCCGCACCGCGGGGCCGGCCCTGCTGTCGCCGGCCCTACTGTCGGTGGAGCCCGAGGCCGCCGCGTGCGTCCTCGAGAGCCTCGTGCGACAGGAGGCGGTCAGCGTGACGACCGGCGAGACCACGATGGCGGGCCTGAACTGCGGTACGCCGTCCACCCTCGCCTGGCCCTTCCTGCGCGACGGCCTGGACGCCGCCGTCGCGGTCACGGACGCCGACGCCGCCCGCGCCGCCCGCGACCTCGCCGCGCTGGACGTCCCCGCCGGGCCCTGCGGCGCCGCCTCTCTGGCGGGCGTACGCGCCGCCCTCACCGGCGAGGGCGCGGAGGAACGCCGCGCGGCGCTGGGCCTCGGGCCCGCCTCGGTGGTCGTCCTGCTGAGCACGGAGGGGGCGGCCGCCAACCCTGCCACGTAGGCACTCACAGACGCCCACAAGCACCCACAGGCGCCCGCAGGCGCTCGCGCCACCGCGTGCGCCACCTCGCACCATCAATGCGCCAAACATGGCACTTGTGGTGGCGCCATAGTGGTGCCACTATGTTCTGCATGGACCTCACCCCGTACGTCGACAATCTCCGCCATGAACTCGCGGTCGCCGCGGACGCGGGTGGAGACGAAGCCCGCGCCATGGCCGAACGGCTCACCGCGCCCCTGGAATCGGCCGCCCGGCTCACCCTGCTGAGCGCGCTGTCCACCGCCGCGGGCGAGATCACCCGCGACCTGGCGCCGGGCTCCGTGGATGTCCGGCTGCGGGGCCTCGACCCCGAGTTCGTGGTGACGCCGCCGTCCGTCACGGCGTCGTACGAACCCACCGAGGGGCACGACAGCATGGCCCGTACGCCCCCGCCGACGGCCCTGGCCGCCGTGCCGGACGACGGCGACGGCGCCACCGCACGCATCAACTTCCGCCTCCCCGCCCAGCTCAAGGCCCGGATCGAGGAGGCCGCGGGGCAGGAGGGCCTCTCGGTCAACGCCTGGCTGGTCCGGGCCGCGGCCGCCACCCTGGAGCCGGCCGAGCACCCTCGCCCGGCCCCCCGCAGCAGTCACGGACAGAGCTACACGGGCTGGGTCCGCTAGCCAGGACCCGTCCGGCAGACTTCACCACCACCTCCCCTCACCCGCCAGAGCCACGAGGACGGCACAGCCATGCCTGATTTCACCTTCGACACCCCCGAACCGGTCTCCGTCAGCCTCGAGTTCGACGTCGGCGCGGTCCGCATCTCCGCGAGCGAGCGCACGACCACGGTCGTCGAGGTGCTCCCGGCGGACGACACCCACGAGCAGGACATCCGGACCGCGGACCAGACCAAGGTCACTTTCTCCAACGGCAAGCTGACACTGCGGGCGCCGAGGAAGCGCTCGATGTTCGGCAAGTGCGGCTCGCTCGACCTGAGCATCGAGCTGCCGGCCGGCTCGTCCGTCCAACTCAACTCGGCCATGGCGGACTTCACCGGGGAAGGCCGCTTCGGCGAGTGCCGGCTCAAGACCTCGGTGGGCAGCATCCAGCTCGACGAGACCGCGGCCGTCCGCGTGAAGACCGACCACGGCAACGTCCGCGTGGACCGCGCCGCGGGAGACGCCGAGATCACCGGCGCGGGCCGCATCGAGATCGGCGAGATCGCGGGCACGGCCGTGATCAAGAACGCCAACGGCGAGATCACGGTCGGCGAGGTCACCGGTGACCTGCGGGCGAACTCGTCCAACGGCCGCATCTCCGTCGGCGTCGCGCACTCCGGCGTCAAGGCCACCTCCGCCAACGGCGACATCCGCCTGGGCGATGTGGCGCGCGGCAGCATCATCATGGTCACCGCCGCCGGCGAACTCGAGGTCGGCATCCGCGAACCCTCCGCCGCCTGGCTCGATGTGAGCTCCGATCTCGGCCGCGTCCACAACCTCCTCACCCCGGCCGAAGGCCCCGTCACCTCCGGCGAGACCGTCGAGGTCCGCGGGCGCACCGGCATGGGCGACATCGTCATCCGCCGTCCCTGACACCTCTCCCCCAGGGCCCCTCCATCCCATGAGCGTGGAAGGCACCATCGGCATGAACACAGCAATCTCGGCCGTCGGCCTGCGCAAGTCGTACGGCGACCAGTTGGTGCTCGACGGCATCGACCTGCACATCACCGAGGGCACGGTCTTCGCCCTGCTCGGCCCCAACGGCGCCGGCAAGACCACCACCGTCCAGATCCTGTCCACGCTCATCGGCGCCGACGGCGGCGAGATCCGCGTCGCGGGCCACGACCCGGCCCGCGACCCCGACGCGGTACGCGCCGCGATCGGCGTCACCGGGCAGTTCGCGGCCGTCGACAATCTCCTCACCGCCGAGGAGAACCTGCTCCTCATGGCGGACCTGCACCACCTGGACCGGCGCGAGGGCAGGCGGCGCACCGCCGAACTCCTGCGCCGCTTCGACCTCACCGAGGCGGCCCGGAAACCGGCCTCCGCCTTCTCCGGCGGCATGCGGCGCAAGCTCGACCTGGCGATGACGCTGGTCGGCGATCCCCGCGTCATCTTCCTCGACGAGCCGACCACCGGCCTCGACCCGCGCAGCCGCCGCACCATGTGGGAGATCATCCGCGGCCTGGTCGCCGACCAGGGCGTCACGATCTTCCTGACGACGCAGTACCTCGAGGAAGCCGACCAACTCGCCGACCGGATAGCCGTCCTGGACCACGGCAGGCTCGTCGCCGAGGGCACCGCGGACGAGCTCAAGCGCCGCATCCCCGGCGGCCACATCCGCCTCCGGTTCGGGGACGCACACCAACTCGCCACCGCGGCCGGGCTCTTCGAATCCGTGGCCCACAACCGCGACGACCTGACGCTGCAGATACCGAGCGACGGCAGCATCCCGACCCTGCGGGCCGTGCTCGACGTACTGGACAGCGCGGAGGTCGCGGCCGAGGGGCTGACCGTGCACACCCCCGACCTCGACGACGTCTTCCTCGCCCTCACCGGCCGCCCGCAGTCCGGCGCGGGGGCCAACTCCCTCAAGGAGCACGCCCGATGAGCACGTTGTCCTACGCCGCGCGGGACTCCGCGACGATGCTGCGGCGCAACCTCAAGCGCGCGGTGCGCTACCCCTCCATGACGCTCTCGGTCATCGCGATGCCCGTCATGATGCTCCTCCTCTTCAACTACGCCTTCGGCGGCGCCCTGGGCAACGGCACCGGCACCCGGTACATCGACTACGTCGCCCCCGGCATCATCCTGATGGCCGCGACCTCCGGAGCCCTCTCGACCGCGGTCGGTGTCTGCGCCGACATGACCGAGGGCATCGTCAACCGGTTCCGGACGATGGCGATTTCACGGGCCTCGTTCCTCACCGGGCACGTCGTCGGCAACGTGATACAGACCCTGCTCAGCATCACGGCCGTCATCGGCGTCGCGGTCCTCATCGGCTTCAGGCCCCATGCCTCGGTCGTCGAGTGGCTCGCCGCCGCGGGCCTCCTCACCCTGCTCGCCCTGGCACTCACCTGGCTGTCGGCCGCGATAGGCCTGGTGTCCAAGACCATCGAGTCCGCCAGCAACACCCCGATGCCGCTGCAGTTCCTGCCCTTCCTCGGCAGCGCGATCGTGCCGACGGACTCCATGCCCACCGGGCTGCGCTGGTTCGCCGAGTACCAGCCCTTCACCCCGATCATCGAGACCCTGCGGGGGCTGCTGACGGGCACGGAGATCGGCAACAACGGGATCATCGCGGTCGCCTGGTGCCTGGGCCTCACCCTGGTCGGCTACCTGTGGGCACGCGCGGCCTTCAAGCGCGAGGCCACGCGCTAAGCGGTCTCGGGGAATCAGAGCCGGCGGGCGCACCACGCCGACCGGCTCTGTTCCGCTGCTCCTCTACGCCTTCGGCTGTGTGAAACGGATGCGGTTGCCGAAGGGGTCGCGCAGCCCGCAGTCGATGCCGTAGGGCCGCTCGGTCGGTTCCTCGGTGAACTCGACGCCCTTCGCGAGCAGCGTCTCGTAGGTCTTGCGGCAGTCGGCCGTGGTGAAGATGAGCCAGCCGCCCATCGCCCCCTTGGTCACCAGATCGCGGACCTGCTCCGCCGTCTCCTCGGACATCGCCGGAGCCCCGGGCTTCTCCAGCAGGATCTCCCGGCCCGGCTCGCCGGGGACGCTGACGGTCAGCCAGCGCATGAAGCCCATGTCGACGTCGGTGGTGACCTTCAGGCCGAGCTTGCCGGCGTAGAAGTCGAGGGCCTCGTCCTGGTCGAGAACGTAGATCTGCGAGTGCGTGATGGCGTTGAACATGTCCCTCACACTATTCAGCTGTCCGGCCGAAAACTTATCCAAAACTGCTCGGTCTCATCCACGCCATCGCGAAGCACGTCGGAACCCCCGTGGCCTGCGCGTTCTTGCGGTACTCCCGCGGCGAGACGCCCACGATGCCGTGGAAGGTCCGGCTGAACGTGCCCGGGCTGCCGAAGCCGACGGCGAAGCAGATCTCCGTCACACTGCGGTCGGTCTCCCGCAGGAGATGCATGGCCCGCTCGACACGGCGGCGCTGGAGGTAGCGGTGGGGCGTCTCGCCGAACGTGGCCCGGAAGGTCCGGTTGAAATGCGCCTCCGACACATGGGCGATCCGGGCCAGGGCGGGAATGTCCAGCGGTTGCGCGTAGGCGCGGTCCATCGCGTCCCGTGCGCGCAGCATCCGGCGGTTGGAGTCCTCGGTTTCGCGGCTCACGACAGCACGCCACCTTCCCGCTCCCGCAACGGTCGTTCGGTCATGCGCTCACTTGTGACTGAGCACGGCAGATGGCCAAACTTTTCACTGTAGTTGGCCAGGCTCGACAGTACAGTCGAAACGAGGTGCTTCGGCCCTGCCGGCGCCCTCTCCTTCGCCGAATACCGCCACGGCCTCGAAGCCGCCGGCTTCACCGACATCGAGATCACCTCGACCCACCAGGTCACCGGCGGCATGCACTAAGCCATCGTCCGCGCGGTCAAGCCCGCATCAGACGCCACCAATCCGGCTCCGGCTGCACAGATGAGCCTGGACACGTCAGTTGGAACCATTGAGGGTCGGTGAGCTGTGCTTTCTGGTCCGTGGGACACACTTGTTGGTACCAAGCGGTCACGCTTCTTGCAACCAACCGTGAGTTGTCAGCCTTCTTGCACCCGTCACTGCCGCACAGCCGGTGCAGGGCCGCGCGGCTCTCGTCGTCCGCGGCGCGGTAGACCAGAAGCCGCAGCTCCGGGTCCTCCAGCGGGAGCAGGACCTCGAAGTCGACGGCGATCGTCCCGACGGCCGGGTGCCGCAGCAGCTTGTGGCCGCGGCCGTTGACGCGGACCTCCCGCTCGGCCCAGAGCCGGGCGAAGTCCTCGTCCTGCGCGGTGAATTCGGCGATCAGCCCGGCCAGTGCCTGGTCCTCCGGGTGGGCGGCCCAGGCCGCGCGCAGATGGGCGACGCCGTCCCGCAGCACCCCCTCGCGGTCGGCGTAGAAGCCGCGCATCGGCGGGTGCAGCAGGCAGAGCCACATCGCGTTCCGCCGCTCCGGCGGAACGGCGTCGAACTCCGGGAGCAGCCGGACCATTTCGGGGTTCCAGGCCAGCAGGTCGTAGCGGTGGTCAAGCAGCGCGGCGGGCAGCGGGGAGAGTTCGTCGACCAGGTGGGCCAGCGACGGCGCCGGACCGGTGGCTGCCCCGCCGCGGGTGCCGCCGGGGCGGCGCCGTCGGGCCAGGTCGAAGAGGTAGTCGCGTTCGCCGGGTGCCAGCCGCAGGGCCCGGGCCAGCGCCGCCAGCACCTCCGCGGAGGGCCGAAGCCCCCGGCCCTGCTCCAGCCGGACCACGTAGTCGGTGCTGACCCCGGCCAGCTCAGCGACCTCCTCGCGGCGCAGTCCGGGCGTCCGCCGGGCCCGCCGGTGCGCGGGCAGGCCCAGCCGGTCCGGGTCCAGCCGTTCGCGCCTGCTGCGCAGGAAGGCGGCCAGTTCCTCGGTGGTGTCAACGGTTCGTGTCGTCATGACCGGTCCAACCGCCAGGGTGGGACCGGCCTTCCCAGGAAAGTCCCTCCCTTATCCGGGGCCCGCCGCCGCCGCAGACTCGGTCCCGGCAACGGAACACGAACACACGCGAGCACAGGAGAACCTGATGGCACTGGCCCTCGACGACTACCGGCTGCTGGGCCGCTCGGGACTGCGGGTCTCACCGCTGGCCCTGGGCACCGCAACCTTCGGCACCGAATGGGGGTGGGGCGCAGAACGGGCCGAGGCCCGCAAGCTGTTCGACCGCTACGTCGGGCTCGGCGGCAACCTCCTCGACACCGCCGACACCTACACCGACGGCAGCTCCGAGCGCCTGCTGGGCGAGTTCGCCCACGAGGAGCGCGAACGCCTGGTGCTGGCGACCAAGTACTCGACCCTGCGCCGCCCCGGCGACCCGAACTCCGGGGGCGGGCACCGCAAGGCGCTGTTCGGCTCGGTGGAGGGCAGCCTGCGGCGGCTCGGCACCGACTACCTCGACCTGCTGTACCTGCACGTCTGGGACTTCCGGACCTCGGTGGAGGAGGTGCTGCGCGGCCTGGACGACCTGGTCCGGCAGGGCAAGGTGCTGTACGTGGCGATCTCCAACACCCCGGCCTGGCAGGTGTCCCGGATGCAGGCGACCGCGGACCTGCGCGGCTGGTCGCCGCTGGTCGCGCTGCAGCTCGAGTACAGCCTGATCGAGCGCACCGCGGAGCGCGACCTGATCCCGATGGCCCGGGAACTGGGCCTGGGCGTGGTCCCGTACTCGCCGCTCGGCGGCGGGGTGCTCAGCGGCAAGTACGGCCGGGACGACGTGGGCGCAACGGGCGCCGGCCCCGACGGGAGCACCCGCCGGAGCCACAACCTCGCCCTGGGCACCCTCACCGAACGCAGCCTCGGCGTGGCCGGGGTGGTCCGGGAGGTGGCCGGCGAACTGGGGTACACCCCGGCCCAGGTGGCGCTGGCCTGGACACTGCGGAAGCCGGGCGTGACGAGCACGCTGCTCGGCGCCCGCACCCCCGCCCAATTGGAGGACAACCTGGGCGCCCTGGCGGTCGAGCTGACGGACGCCCAGCTGGCCCGGCTCGACGCGGCGGGCGCGATCGCCCTCGGCCAGCCGCACGAGCTGCTTGCGAGCGAGCCCATCCGCCGGGTGACCACGGGCGACCTGCGAATTGAGACCCGCCGCTGACCCGGCCGCCAGCGGCGGGAGCCGGAGTCCGGAGCCGCGGTCGGCTTACCGTCCGGGCGAGCCACGTCCGGATCGCTTCCGCGTCGACGACGGTCATGGAAACTGGCCATCTGCCGTGCTCAGTCACATCACTATAGACAGCCTGCTGCAAGCATCCGCTTGCAAAAGTTAGCAAGCTGGGGCAGCATCGCCTCATGGCATCACTCAACGTCGGCAATCTCGGCGAGTATCTGCGCGAGCAGCGGCGCAATGCGCAGCTGACGTTGCGTCAACTCGCCGATGCGGCAGGAGTGTCCAACCCGTACCTCAGCCAGATCGAGCGCGGCCTGCGCAAGCCGAGCGCCGAGATCCTGCAGCAGATCGCCAAGGCTCTGCGGATCTCCGCGGAGACGCTGTACGTGCAGGCCGGGATCCTCGACGAGCGCGACCGGGGCGAGGCGGAGGTGCGCAGCGTCATCCTCGCCGACCCCTCGATCACCGAGCGGCAGAAGCAGGTGCTGCTCGAGATCTACGAGTCCTTCCGCAGGGAGAACGGGCTCCCGAAGGACCACGACAAGCCTTCCAGCTGACAGACGGGAGAACCGACACCATGGCGATCACTCAGGGCATCCGCAAGGCGACCATCGACACTGCCTACGCGGCGGCCGGGGCCGCTGACCTCGGCGCCGAGAAGATCGGGCAGATCGTCGCGGATGCGCCCGCGCGCTTCGAGCAGCTGCGCAAGACGGACCCCAAGGCTCTGGGCGAGCGGGTCTCGCAGGGGGCCAAGGACGTCCAGGCGCAGGTCACCACCAAGGCCACCGCGTTCATCGGCGGCCTCGACACGGACGTCAGGAAGCTGGGGCAGACGGCCCAGGACCTGGCGCTGCAGAGCGTCGGCCTCGCCGCGGGGTACGTGGTGAAGGTGGGCGAGACGCGCGACAAGCTGGCCGAGCGGGGCCGGGAAGCCGTGAAGACCTGGCGCGGCGAGCAGGCCGACGGCCGGGGCGCGGAGATCCGTGTCGCCACCGAGCCGGTGGCGGAGCCCGCGCAGGAGACCACTCAGGAGCCCGTGCGGGACGCCGCTCCCGCCGAGGAGACCGCCCCCGCGGCGGAGGAGGGCACCGCGGCCAAGCCCGCCGCCCGCAAGCCCGCGGCCCGCAAGCCCGCCCAGAAGAAGACCGAGGGCCAGTAACACCAAGGGCCGGCAGCAACGGGCAGGGAACGATCCGGGCACCTCACGGGTACCCGGATCGTTCTCCCGGTACGGTGGCAGCAGACGGCAGAAAGAGGTGGGCACCATGCTGGTGGAAGGCTTCGGCCAGATCGTGTACTGGGTGTCGATCGGCCTGCTGGTCTTCACCATCGCCGCCTTCGTCAACGCCGCCGTGCACCGTGAGGACGCCTACCGTGCGGCCGACAAGCAGAACAAGGGCTTCTGGCTGATCATCCTCGGTCTCGCGGTGGCCGTACAGATCTTCTTCGGCATCCTGAACTTCCTGCCGATCCTGGGGCTGATCGCCACGATCGTCTACTTCGTGGACGTGCGCCCCGCGCTCAAGCAGGTGTCCGGCGGCGGGCGGTCCGGCCGCCGCGGGCGCGGCTCCAGCTCGGACGGTCCGTACGGGCCGTACAACGGCGGCCGGTAGCGGCAGCCGTCAGCGGTCGAGGAGCAGCACGGCCAGGTCGTCCGTCAGCTCTTCGCCGTTCAGGGCCCGCACCTCGGCGACGGCGGCGTCCAGCAGTTCCTCGCCGCGCAGCCCCTCCTTCATCCGGCGGGTCACCATCTCGATCATGCCGTCCTGGCCGAGCCGCCGTGCCCCGTCGCCGACCCGGCCCTCTATCAGCCCGTCCGTGTACATCATCAGGCTCCAGGAATCGCCGAGTTCGACCGTGAGGCGCGGCCGGCGGGCGCCCGGCAGCAGGCCCAGTGCGGGGCCGCCGCCGTCCTGGGGCAGCAGACAGGGCTGCTCGCCGCGGCGGGCGAGCAGCGGGGCGGGGTGGCCGGCCAGGAAGAGGCCGGCGGACCGGCCGTCGGGGGCGATGTCGAGGGTGCACAGCGTCGCGAAGATCTCCTCGTCGGGCCGCTCGTGCTCGAGGACCTGCTCGAGGGTGCCGAGGAGCTCGTCGCCGCTCAGGCCGGCCAGGGTCAACGCCCGCCAGGCGATGCGCAGTTCGACGCCGAGGGCGGCCTCGTCCGGGCCGTGGCCGCAGACGTCGCCGATCATCGCGTGCACGGTGCCGTCGGGCGTGCGCACCGTGTCGTAGAAGTCGCCGCCGAGCAGGGCGCGGCTGCGGCCCGGCCGGTAGCGGGCGGCGAAGCGCAGGTCGGAGCCGGCCAGCAGCGGGTTGGGCAGCAGCCCGCGCTCGAGGCGGGCGTTCTCCTGGGCGCGCAGGCGGGTCTCGGTGAGCTGGCGCTGGGCGAGGTCCGCGCGCTTGCGCTCGACGGCGTAGCGGATGGCGCGGCTGAGCACACGGCCGTCGAGCTCGTCGCGGAAGAGATAGTCCTGCGCACCGACGCGCACGGCTTCGGCGGCACGCTCGGCGTCCGCCTCGGCGGTGAGGGCCAGCACCGCGTGGTACGGAGCGAGCCGCAGCACCTGGTGCAGGATCTCGAGCTCGTCGGGGACGTCGCCGGGGGCGCGGTCCGGGACGGGGAGGGCGAGGTCCAGCAGGATGCACTGCACGTCGTGGGTGAGCAGGCGGGTGGCCTCGGTGAGGTTGCGGGCGGTGCGGATGCGGACCGGCTTGCCCGCCGCCGCGGTCATCTCCGCCATGTCGGGCACCGACAGCGAGCCCGCCGGGTCGTCCTCGATCACCAGCAGGGTCAGCCCGCCGTCGGACAGCGCGACGGCCGGCTCCGCCGGCTTCGGCACGGTCACGGGCATCACGTCGGCTTCCTTCCTTCCCGGCGGGCGGCGCCGGAGGTGCTCCCACCCCCCGAGGCGGCGCACCGCTGAGGACGGGCACCGGACGTGACCCTAGCGGGCGGGCGCGGCCGAACGGAATGGTACGGAGCCACCCGCCTCTGTCATATGCCGTTGCCAAAGCCGCCTTTTGCCGCACTACGGGATGAAGGTGACATGAGATACATCACGCCACAACAGACACCCTGCGTCACCCGGGGCGGACCACTCCGAGGATCGGCATCGTCCCCGCGCCCGTGAGCGTCACCTGCCGCCCCGGCCGGGGCGCGTGCACGATCTGCCCGTCGCCGACGTACATCCCGACGTGGCTCGCGTCCGCGAAGTAGATGATCAGGTCGCCGGGCCGCATGTCCTTGACGTCGACCCTGGGCAGCTGCTGCCACTGCTCCTGCGAGGTGCGCGGGATCGGGCGGCCCGCCGCCTCCCACGACCTGAGCGTGAGCCCGGAGCAGTCGTAGGTGTCCGGACCGACGGCACCCCAGACGTAGTCCTTGCCGATCTGCGCCATCGCGAACTCGATGGCGCGCCTGCCCTCGTCGCTCGCCGTGCCGAGGTGCTTGAGGTCGAGGCCCTTGAGGGCGTCCGAGGCGAGCCACTGCCGCTGTGCCTGGCGGGCCTGCTCCTCCTCGATCTTCTTCAGCCGCTCGCGCTCCTTCTCGGCCAGTTTCGACTCGAGTTCCTTGGCGGCGGCGAGCTTGGTCTCGATCTCCTTCTTGGCGTCGGCCTTCTTGCGCTTCTCCTCGTCCAGCTTCTTCCAGCGCTCGGAGGCGGCCTTCGCGTAGCCGTCCAGGTCGTACTTGAGCTTGCGGGTCTCCTCGAGCATCCCGCGGACCGCCTCCTGGCCCTTGCGGGTCGTGGACAGCCCCTCGAGGAAGTCCTCGGGCGAGGGGGCCATCAACAGCTGGGCGCCGGACGGGAAACCGCCGCTGCGGTACTGGGCGCGGGCCAGGGCGCCGATGCGGTCCTTGAGCGTGTCCATCCGCTGCTGGGCGGCGTTCACCTGCTTGGTCAGCTCATTGACGTTCTTCTGCTGGAGCTTGGTCTGCTCGTTCGCCGCGTTGTAGGCGTCGGTCGCCGACTCCGCCTTGCGGTAGAGGGCCTCGACCTCCTTGTGGACGTCCTCGAGCTTCTGCTGCCCGGGCGGCGTCGGGTCGGCCCATGCCACGCCGGTACCGGCGGTCATGCCCACCGCGCAGACCAGCGCGGTCGCGACGATCAGACGTCTGCCGCTCACGCCTCTGCCGCCCACGGCCTTGCCGTACGTGTACCCGTCATTCGCAGTCCCGCCGTTCCGCCGCAACGGACACCTCCGCGACTCAAAGCCCCCGCGTCTCCACCCGACGCCCCACAAGAACCGGATCGTGTCACGGCCATGACGAAACCAACAGAGACCTGCATCACACTTCCGCCACGCGGGGTGATCATGGAGCCACCACACCGACGGCCGAGGTTCACCCCTCGTTCACTCAGCCCCATCGACGCCTTCACCTGATCTGCTTAATTTCGGCCGTGGACAAGGGGCAGTGGAGCACAGGCCGTACGCCAGTCGAACAAGCCCCGAACGGCCCGCGCTCGCGGAAACCGCATCACCCACCTCTCGCACGCCGCCCCAGCGGCGGCTCCCGGAAGGAACACCAGAACGTGAAGTTTCAGCGCAAGAACCGGCTTCGGTCCGTCGCCCTCGGCGCCATCGCCGTCTCCGGCGCCCTGGTCCTCACGGCGTGCGGCTCGGACGACAACAGCGGCAGCGGCTCGAGCGGTGGCAACGGCACGGCCAAGGCCACCGGGTCCATCAAGTGCGAGGGCAAGGGCCAGCTGCTGGCCTCCGGTTCCTCCGCCCAGAAGAACGCCATGGACCTGTGGGTGAAGAACTTCACCCAGGCCTGCCCGGACATCCAGGTCAACTACAAGGCCACCGGTTCCGGCGCGGGCATCCAGGAGTTCCTCGCGGGCAAGACCGCCTTCGCGGGCTCCGACTCGCCGCTCAAGCCGGAGGAGGTCGCCAAGTCGAAGGACGTCGTCAAGGGCGGCCAGGGCATCAACATCCCGATGGTCGGCGGCCCGATCGCCATCGGCTACAAGGTCCCGGGCGTGGACAACCTCGTCCTCGACGCCGACACGCTCGCCAAGATCTTCGACGGCAAGATCGAGAAGTGGAACGACCCGGCGATCGCCAAGCTCAACAAGGACGCCAAGCTCCCCGACCTGAAGATCCAGGCGTTCCACCGCTCCGACGAGTCGGGCACCACCGACAACTTCACCAAGTACCTCAAGGCCGCGGCGCCGAGCTCCTGGTCCTACGCCCCGGCCAAGGCATGGCCCGTCAAGGGCGGCCAGTCCGCGGACGGTTCGGCCGGTGTGTCCTCGCAGGTGAAGCAGACGCCGGGCGCCATCTCCTACTTCGAGCTGTCCTACGCCACGGCCAACAGCATCAACACGGTGAAGCTCAACACCGGCGCCTCCGCCCCCGTCGAGGCCACCTCGGACAACGCGTCCAAGGCCATCGCCGAGGCGAAGATCACCGGCTCCGGCAAGGACCTCGCCCTCAAGCTCAACTACGCCACCAAGGCCGAGGGCGCCTACCCGATCACCCTGGTGACGTACGAGATCGCCGGCGACAAGGGCAACAAGGCCGACACCCTGCCCGCCGTCAAGTCCTTCCTCACCTACATCGCCAGTGAGGACGGCCAGTCCGCGCTCAAGGGCCTCGGCTACGCCCCGCTGCCCGCCGAGATCGCGAAGAAGGTCCGCGAGACCGTCGCGGGCCTGTCCTGACCCGAGTGCGGCCGGCCCCTGGTACGGGGCCGGCCCCACCGTCCGGTGCACCGCCGCGCCAGGAGCCGGGCAGGGCCGACCGCCCGGCTCCGCAGACCGGAGACTCCCGTGGAACAGATGGACATAACCCCAGACACACCAGCAGGCCCGCCCCCTCCTCCCGCACCGACGGCCCGGTCCGCCGGCCGCGCCGGTGACCGGATCTTCCTCGGGCTCTCCCGGGGCTCCGGAGTGCTGCTGCTGGTGATCATGGCCGCGATCGCGGTCTTCCTCACGGTCCGGGCCGCGCACGCCCTCTCCGAGGACCAGGGCAACTTCTTCACCACCTTCGAGTGGAACGCCAACGCCAACCCGCCGGTCTTCGGCATCGCCGTCCTGGCCTTCGGCACGATCGTCAGCTCGGTCATCGCGATGCTGCTCGCCGTGCCGGTCGCCATCGGCATCGCGCTCTTCATCACGCACTACGCGCCGCGCAAGCTCGCCGCGCCGCTGTCGTACGTCATCGACCTGCTCGCCGCGGTGCCGTCCATCGTGTACGGCCTGTGGGGAGCCCTGTTCCTGGTCCCGGAGCTCGGCGGCCTCTACAGCTGGCTGAACGACTACCTCGGCTGGACCGGCGTCTTCGAGTACAACGGCGGTGCCGCGCGCTCGCTGTTCACCATCGGCATCCTGCTCGCGATCATGATCCTGCCGATCGTCACCAGCGTCAGCCGCGAGGTCTTCCGCCAGGTCCCGAAGATGCACGAGGAGGCGGCGCTCGCGCTCGGCGCGACCCGCTGGGAAGTCATCCGGATGTCTGTCCTCCCCTTCGGCCGCTCCGGCGTCATCAGCGCCTCGATGCTGGGCCTGGGCCGTGCCCTCGGCGAGACGATGGCCGTCGCGACCGTCCTCTCCCCCAGCTTCCTGATCTCCAAGAGCCTGCTCGACCCGGGCGGCGGCACGTTCGCCCAGAACATCGCGAGCAGCTTCAAGGAGTCGGGCGAGGTGGGCAAGGACGCCCTGATCGCCTCCGGCCTCGTCCTGTTCGTCCTGACCCTCCTGGTCAACGGGGCGGCCCGGATGATCATCGCGCGCCGCAAGGAGTACACGGCATGAGCAGCGACGTGACCATGGACAAGCCCCTCGTGCTGGAGCCCGAGCAGCCCAGCACCCTGCGCCACCCGCGGCTGCCGCGCTGGGCACCGGCCGCGATCGCGGCCCTGGCGGCCGCGGCGGCCGTCGGCATCGGCGCCGGCGCCGGGCTGAGCAGCCGGATGCAGTGGGGCCTGATCGCCGGACTGCTCTTCGTCGTCCTCATGTACGGGCTGACCGCCCGCGTCGAGGGCCGGCGGCAGGCCAAGGACCGGCTGGCCACCAGCCTGGTGTGGGTGTGCTTCCTGCTCGCCGTCGTCCCGCTGGTCTCCCTGATCTGGGAGACCGTCTCGCGCGGCAGCAAGGTGCTGAACGGCTCGTTCCTCTCCCACTCCATGGCCGGTGTGCTGACCATCCAGCCCGGCGGCGGCGTCTACCACGCGATCATCGGCACCCTGGAGCAGGTCGGCATCGCGACCGCCATCGCGACACCGATCGGCCTGCTGACCGCGGTCTACCTGGTGGAGTACGGGCGCGGCCGGCTGGCCACGGCCATCACCTTCTTCGTCGACGTGATGACGGGCATCCCGTCCATCGTCGCGGGCCTGTTCATCCTCAGCTTCTGGATCATCATGCTCGACAACGGCTACTCCGGCTTCGCCGGTTCGATGGCCCTCGCGATCCTGATGGTGCCGGTGGTCGTCCGCTCCACCGAGGAGATGCTCAAGCTCGTGCCGAACGAGCTGCGCGAGGCCTCGCTGGCGCTCGGGGTCCCGAAGTGGCGCACGATCCTCAAGGTCGTCCTGCCGACCGCGATCGGCGGCATCGCCACCGGCGTGATGCTGGCCGTCGCCCGTATCGCGGGCGAGACCGCCCCGATCGTGCTCCTGGTCTTCGGCTCCCAGATGATCAACACCAACCCCTTCGACGGGGCGCAGTCGTCGCTGCCGTACTACATCTACGAGCAGTGGGCGGCCGGCAACGACGCCAGCTACGACCGTGCCTGGGCGGCGGCGCTCGTCCTCATCGCCTTCGTCATGATCCTCAACCTGGTGGCCCGCGGCATCGCCCGCTGGAAGGCCCCGAAGCGCTGACCGCGCCACGCCACAAGAAAGCAGAAGTGATCCCCATGGCCAAGCGAATCGACGTCAGCGGCCTCTCCGCCTACTACAACAGCCACAAGGCCATCGACGACATCTCGATGACGGTCGAGCCCCGCTCCGTGACCGCGTTCATCGGCCCGTCCGGCTGCGGCAAGTCCACCTTCCTGCGCACGCTCAACCGCATGCACGAGGTGACACCCGGCGGCCGGGTCGAGGGCAAGGTGCTGCTCGACAACGAGGATCTCTACGGCCCGGGCGTCGACCCCGTCTCCGTGCGCCGCACGGTCGGCATGGTCTTCCAGCGGCCGAACCCCTTCCCGACCATGTCGATCTACGACAACGTCGCCGCGGGCATACGCCTCAACGGCGGCCGGGTCCGCAAGTCCGAACTGGACGGGATCGTCGAGAAGTCGCTGCAGGGCGCGAACCTCTGGAAGGAGGTCAAGGACCGGCTGAACAAGCCGGGAGCGGGCCTCTCCGGCGGCCAGCAGCAGCGCCTGTGCATCGCCCGTGCCATCGCCGTCGAACCGCAGGTGCTGCTCATGGACGAGCCCTGCTCCGCCCTCGACCCGATCTCCACCCTCGCCATCGAGGACCTGATCGGGGAGCTGAAGGAGCGGTTCACGATCGTGATCGTGACGCACAACATGCAGCAGGCGGCGCGCGTCTCGGACCGTACGGCCTTCTTCAACCTGGCGGGCGTGGGACAGCCGGGCGAGCTGGTCGAGATCGACGACACGGAGCGGATCTTCTCCAACCCGTCGGTCCAGGCCACGGAGGACTACATCTCCGGCCGCTTCGGGTGAGTGAGCTCGCCTTGCGGCGCTGCATGGCGGTGCCAGTCCCTCGCCGGGCAGGCCGCTCCGCGTGACAGCGCGGGTTCGTGCCGGCCCGCCTCGTGAGCTCGCCTTGCGGCGCTGCATGGCGGTGCCGCCGCAAGGCGAAAAGGGCCCGGCTCCCCTGGGCAGCAGGGGAGCCGGGCCCGACTTCACGTCGGCAACCGTCAGGCGAAGGCCAGGTGGCCGAGCCAGTAGGCCAGGGCGGCGACGCCCGCCGCGGCCGGCATGGTGATGAACCACCCGAGGATGATGTTCTTCGCCACGCCCCACCGGACGGCGTTGACCCGCTTCGTCGCACCGACGCCCATGATCGCGGACGTGATCACATGCGTCGTCGAGATCGGCGCCTTGAACACGAACGCCGTGGTGAACATGACCGCCGCGCCCGTGGTCTCGGCCGCGAACCCCTGCGGCGGATCCAGCTCGATGATCCGGCGGCCGAGCGTGCGCATGATGCGCCAGCCGCCCGCGTACGTGCCCAGCGAGAGCATCAGCGCACAGGAGATCTTCACCCAGACCGGGATGGGGTCGCCCTTGCCCTCGACACCGCCGATGACGAGGGCCATCACCACGACACCCATCGTCTTCTGGGCGTCCTGGAGACCGTGGCCGAGCGCCATGCCGGCCGCCGAGACGGTCTGCGCGATCCGGAAACCGCGCTTGGCCTTGTGCGGGTTGGCCCGGCGGAACAGCCACAGCAGGGCGACCATGACCAGATAGCCCAGGAAAAGACCGACGATGGGCGACAGGAACATCGGCAGGACGATCTTGTCCCAGACACCCCACCAGTAGACGGTCGACGACCCGGCGAGCGCCGCACCGACCATGCCGCCGAACAGGGCGTGGCTGGACGAGGACGGCAATCCGAAGTACCAGGTGACCAGGTTCCAGACCACCGCTCCGACCAGGGCGGAGAAGAGGATCAGCATCCCCTTGTTGCCGGTCGGCGTCGCGATCACGCCCTCGCTGACGGTCTTCGCGACCCCGCTGCCGAGGAAGGCACCGGCGAGGTTCATCACCGCCGCCATCGCGAGGGCCGCACGCGGGGTCAGTGCCCGGGTGGACACCGAGGTCGCGATGGCGTTCGCGGAGTCGTGGAAGCCGTTGGTATAGGTGAAGCCGAGCGCGACCGCGATGGTCACGACAAGAGCGAACGTATCCACCGGGGGTCAGGACTCCTTGACCGCGATGGTCTCGACCGTGTTCGCGACGTGCTCGAACGCGTCCGCAGCCTCCTCGAGCACATCCACGATCTGCTTGAGCTTGAGGACCTCGATCGCGTCGTACTTGCCGTTGAAGAGCTGGGCGAGAAGCTTGCGGTGGATCTGGTCCGCCTGGTTCTCCAGACGGTTCACCTCGATCCAGTACTCGGTGAGGTTCGTCATGGTCCGCAGATTCGGCATTGCCTCGGCCGTCAGCTCCGCGGCCCGGGCGAGCACCTCGATCTGCTGCTCGACACCCTTCGGCAATTCCTCGACCTGGTAGAGAACCACCAGGTCGACGGCCTCTTCCATGAAATCCATGATGTCGTCGAGCGACGAGGCGAGGGCGTAGATGTCCTCACGGTCGAACGGCGTGATGAAAGAGGAGTTCAGCTGGTGGAAGATCGCGTGCGTCGCGTCGTCCCCGGCGTGCTCCGCTGCCCGCATCCGCTCGGCGATCTCGGCCCGGGCGGACGGCTCCGCGCCGAGCAGTTCCATGAGGAGCTTGGAGCCCGTGACGATGTTGTCCGCGGACGCGGCGAACATGTCGTAGAAGCTCGTCTCCCTGGGGGTCAGACGAAAGCGCACGTGGGGTCCTCGGGGTGCAGCGGATTCGGTCTCGTTGATGCTAGGCGCATCATCGGGCCACAGCTAACTGGCATTCCCTCAGTGTCGCCCATCGGGCAGAGTGCTCATGAAGGCGGTACCGCTTCCCGCCGGGAATTTGGGTAGCATATACCCGGTGGGGGTATATCGATGAGGTATAAGCCCGCAGCGTGACGCGCGCACCGACAACACGGAGGACGCCATGACGACCACGGAAGCCGCCGCGGGCGGTACCGGCGCCTGCCACGGCGAGAACGGTGCGCCGCAGGGCCACACCGGGCCGCACGGCTACAGCAAGCAGAAGGACCAGCATCTCAAGCGGCTGCGCCGGATCGAGGGGCAGATCCGGGGCCTCCAGCGGATGGTCGAGGAGGACGTCTACTGCATCGACATACTGACGCAGGTCTCGGCGGGCACGAAGGCCCTCCAGGCGTTCGCCCTGCAACTGCTCCAGGAGCATCTGCGGCACTGCGTCGCCGATGCGGCGGTCAAGGGGGGCGACGAGATCGACGTCAAGGTCGAGGAGGCGACCGCCGCCATCGCGCGGCTGCTGCGCTCGTAGGCAGTAGGTATAGGCAGTAGGTATACGCAAGGCTCGTGGGCGGGCCTTCACACGCCCACCCACGGGCAGGCTCAGCCGTCGGACTCCGGCCCCCGCCGGAACCGTACGACCCGGAGCACCTCATCGATACGGTCCGGACTGAGCCGCTCCTCATCCGCGCTCGACGCGGCGATCATCAACTCACCGTAGAGATCGATCTCGATGAGGGCCACGGGGTCCGGTCCGCCCGACCACCCGCGTCGCGAAACCACGTGATTCACCTCCTCGGGTCTTGCGTCTTGCGTGCTCGGCTTCCCAGGTTAGTGATCGGTACACACTCCGCGCATGGCACAGAAGGACCATTTCCATGGCCAACTACGCCGCCGTGCGCTATTTCTGCGGCGAAGCGACCGTCCCCGCATAGATATCCGCCGGTGCCGGCAGTCCCATGTCCGTTCCCCTCCCGAATGCGGAGAGTTCGACGGTGGAGACCACCGTCATCGGCCTCTTCCCCCGGCGTCCGCCGCTCCCGACCCCGAACCGATACCGCAGCTTTCGCGGCCGTCCTCGTTCATCCAGAAATGCATCGAAAGCCACCGTTCCGCTGGAGAACCCTTTTGCGGCCGCGGTCAGCGCCGCCCGGTCCCGGGCAGGTGCGGCGTGCGCGGCCCGGCCCAGGTCGACCGTCCCCCAGTAGTGCCGCACCGGCACCCCGCCGACTGTCTCGTCGCGCATATACGCCACCTCCCTTGCGCCGCCCAGCAGTTCGGCGGCCGCGAGCGGATCGGTCGCGCCGCTCGTGAGGAGATTCCCGTCGGGGAGCCTGCCCGTGTCGATTCGCACCCATTTGCCCGCGGGCACTCCCGCGCCCCGGTTCTTCATATAGAGCGCGCCGGGCGCGAACACCTCGGTGATCGGCCGGTGCTCGGCCGTCCCGATCGCGTCCTCGGGCACGAGCACCGTCAACTTGCCCATGGGGCGGGCGAAATCGTACGCACCGGAACCCATGATCGTCAGCCGGGTGCCCCCGCTGACGGTCTCCATGGACGTACGCACCCGCGCGCCGCGCGCCGCGGCCAGCGCCTCCGGTACGTGCCGCACCGCCGCCAGCGCCCGGTCCGGGTCCGCCGGATCCCCGGGCCGCGCCACGGGGCGCACCTCGGCGGCGCCGGCGCCCACGCCGCCCCGCCCGTCGTGCGGCTCCTCGCCGGATACCCGCTCGCCGTCCGTGCAGCCGGCGACCAGCAGCCCGCAGGCGATGCCGTACACCACCGACGTGGCCACGGCCGCGCCTCTGCGTCTGTGTCCCCGCACTGCCATGAACGTCATCCCCCGTCCGCGAGCAAGCTGGTGGAACCCGTTCTCTCCAACGACCGCGCGGCCGCCGCCGTCACGGCCCGCTACCGTGGGTCGGGTGTCCGATCCCGTCCCCGCCCGCCCGTGCGCGGGCCACATGACCAGCACCAGCGAGCACGGAGCGTTCTGTACGGCCCGCTGCACCTGCGGGTGGTACGGACCCGCGCGCCGGGCCCGGTCCCTGGCCCGGGCCGATGCCGAAGCACACCTCACCACCGACTCGGGGCACCCCGCCCCATAACGGTGGGAACCATCCGTGGTCCCCGCCGCATCTCAGTGATCAGTCAATCGGGGATGATCACTGGGGCAAGGGGTGGCCATGAAGAGGCGCACGCTGCTGACCGCGGCAACAGGAATCGCGGCGACCGGGGCGTGGGCCGCCTCGAGCGCCGGAGCGCAGGCGGCCGGCACCGCCCGTAAGGCACCCACTCCGCGCGCCGCGGACTGGACCGCCCTCGGCAAGGGGCTGGCGGGCGGGCTCATACGGCCCGGCGACGCCGATTACTCCGTCGCGCGCCAGCTCTACAACACCCGGTTCGACACCCAGCGCCCCGCGGGGATCGCCTATGTGAACGGCACGTCCGACGTCGCCGCGTGCCTGTCCTTCGCACGCCGCCACTCCGTACCCGTGTCCATACGCAACGGCGGCCACAGCTACGCCGGTTGGTCGGGCGGCAACGGCAGGCTCGTCATCGACGTGTCCCGGCTGAGGACCGTCCGCACCCCGACCTCCTCCATCGCCGTCGTCGGCGCGGGCGCCAAGCTGATGGAGGTCTACACGGGCCTGGCGGCGCACGGCGTGACCGTACCCGCCGGATCCTGTCCCACCGTCGGCATCTCCGGCGTCACCCTCGGCGGCGGGCACGGCGTGCTGTCCCGTGCGTACGGCATGACGTGCGACAGCCTCGTCGGCGCCACCCTCGTCACCGCCGACGGCAGGACGCTCCAGTGCGACGCCAAGCAGAACGCCGACCTCTTCTGGGCCCTGCGCGGCGCGGGCAACGGCAACTTCGGCGTGGTGACCGAGCTGCGCTACCGCACACGCAAGGTGGCGGACAGCGCGACCGGCTATGTCTCCTGGCCCTGGTCCAAGGCGGCCGACGTGCTGCGCGCCTGGCAGGAGTGGGGCCCGAGCCAGCCTGACGAGATCTGGTCCGCCTGCGACCTGTCGGTGGCCGCGGGCGGCACCCCGCACATATCCGTCGCCGCGTTCACCCTGGGCACCCAGGGCGACCTCGCCAACGCACTGGACAAGCTGGTGAGCAAGGTCGGCGGCGCCAAGGCGACCGTACGGGTCCGCCGCCGACCGTATCTGGACAGCATGCGCTCCTACGCCGGGTGCGGCGACAAGACCCTTGCGCAGAGCCACCTTCCGGGCCGTACGCCCGGGCGTGACCGCGCCGGCAAGCTCGAGCGCGAGACGTACGCGGCGCGCTCCGACTTCTACGACCGCTCGCTGAACGCCGCGGGCATCCGCACCCTGATCGACCAGGTGGAACGATTCGGCCGACAGGCCAAGGGCGGAGGCGGCTCCGTCCAGCTCACCGCGCTCGGCGGGGCGGTCAACCGCGTACAGCCGCAGGCGACCGCCTTCGTGCACCGCCGCTCGCGCTTCCTCGCCCAGTACCTGACCTCCTGGTCGGCATCGGCGGCGGGCACCTCGCAGACGGCCTGGCTCGACGGCATCCACACGGCGATGCAGCGCTACGCCTCGGGCGCCGCCTACCAGAACTACGCCGACCCGGCGCTCAAGAACTGGCGCACGGCGTACTACGGAGACGCGGCCGGGCGCCTCGCGAAGCTCAAGAAGCAGTACGACCCGCACCGCCTCTTCGACTTCCCGCAGGCGCTGTAGCCGACCCAGTCAAATCCAGGCAACCCTCTTACGCGGCAAGCCCGTTGTCCTGATGACGCGGGCGTGCCGTGCCCGGGGTCTCCTCCGGCTCCGGCTCGACGGCCGGCGCGGGCGCGCTCCGCGAGCGCACGAAGCGGGCCGCCCGCGAATCCTCGAGCCGCACGGTCAGCGGCGTGAGCAGCATCATGGCCACCGGCGCCAGCAGCAGCACCACGGCCGTGCCGAGGGCGAGCCCGCCGACGACGTCCGTCGGATAGTGCACGCCCATGAACACCCGGCAGAACGCCTCGAGGAACGCCAGCCCGATCCCGATCAGCCCGTACTTCCGGTGGGCGATGAACAGGCCCACGCCGAGCGCCATGGTGAGCGTCGCGTGGTCGCTCACGAACGAGAAGTCCGTCTTGCCCTTGACGAGCAGATCGATCCCCTGGTGCTCGAAGGCCGGGCGCGGGCGCCGGACGAAGCCCCGGATGGGGATGTTGACGAGCAGGGCGATCCCCGCCGCGATCGTCGCCCACAGCAGCGCGGCCACGCCCGTGGGCGCGTCCGGGCCGCGGCGCACGCTCCACCATGCGCAGAGCATCAGCACCGCCAGCCCGAGCACGATCCCGTACTCCCCGACGAACCCCATGACGCGGTCCAGCCAGCCGGGGGCGTCCTTGGCCAGACCGTTGATGTCGTAGAGCAGACCGACGTCGGGGTTCGAACCACTCGCGCCGCCCCTGGCATCCGCCAGGGGATAGGCCATCACGAGTCCGGGCATGTGCGTGGCCCCTTATCTGTCGCCTGTTGCTCCGTGCAGCTGCCAAACCCCCGTGGTCCGTGCGCCCATGACGGGCGCTGCTTACCCACCCCCATGGAACGCGCTGCTCCGACCCGGCGTTCCGTTCTCCACCCAAAGATCACCAGGACGTTATCCAAGGGTGACCGGAGACGGATCCGGGAGGCCCGGGGTTCACGCGCTGTTCGGCTTGGGCAACGCCTTCGCCCCGTCATTCGTCACGCGTGTGGCCCCGATGTAATCCGGAGAATCGATGCTGTCGAACCGGATCACCGCGCCCGGGTGGGGTGCGTTGATCATGTGTCCGCCCCCGACGTACAGCCCCACATGGTGAATCGTGCGGGGATCGTTCAGGTCGTGCGCGAAGAAGACGAGGTCGCCCGGCCTCAGCTCATCGCGCTTGGGATGCTGGCCCGCGTTCCACTGGTCGTTCGCCACGCGCGGCAGCTCGATGCCCACCGAGGCGTACGCCGCCTTGGTCAGGCCCGAGCAGTCGAACCGGCCGTTGTCCTCCTTGCCCCCGTCGCCGCCCCACAGGTACGGCTTGCCCAGTTGCTCCTGTGCGAAGTAGATGGCCGCGGCGGCCTGTTGGGAGGGCGCGACCGGACCGGCGGGACGAGCGAAGGATTTGGCGAGGGTGCGGATCTCCTTCACGTATCCCTGGGTCTCGTTGTACGGCGGGACACCGTTGTTCTTGATGACGGCGTACGACCCCGCGTTGTACGACGCCAGCATGTTGTCGGAGACGTCGCCCGGCACGTTCTTCACATACTTCGCGAGCGCGCAGTCGTAGGCGGCGGCCGAGGGGATCGCGTCATTGGGATCCCAGACGTCGGCCTTGCCCTTGCCGCTGGTGTCGATCCCGTACTGTGCCCAGGTCTCGGGGATGAACTGCGCTATCCCCTGGGCGTTCGCGGGACTCACGGCTCTGGGGTTCCAGTTGCTCTCGGTGTAGATCTGGGCGGCGAGGATGGCGGGGCTCAGCGCGGGACAGAGGTTGCCCCACTTCTGGACGATCCCCTCGTACTGCGCCGGGACGGCGCCCTTCGACAGGCCGGTCTCCCGGCCGAGGCCACCGCCGAGGTTCGCGGCAGCGAAATACACCCCGACGAGCAGCAGCCCGACGAAGCTCAGGCACAGCCCGATTCCTATACCGGCACCCACCCACCACTTCCGCACCCCGCAATACTCCCCCACCGGGCGGTCATGTACCCGTAATTTCAAGCGAATCAGGGGAGAGCACCGGGTGGACCCGGGGCGCACATAGGGGGCGGTCCGGGGGCGGCATCAGGGGGCAACCTTGGGAACCGGCTTGAACCTCACGTCGCGTGAGGACGCATCGTTGTCCCATGACCACTACCGCCTGGAAGGTGGGCCCGCTCGCCGATGCCTGCGGGCTGACCGTACGCACCCTCCATCACTGGGACACCATCGGCCTGCTCAGCCCCTCCCAACGCACCGCAGGAGGGCACCGGGAGTACACCGAGCAGGACGTCGTACGGCTGTACCAGGTACTGGCCCTGCGCCGGCTGGGCCTCGGCCTGGAGACCATCGCCGTCTGCCTCGACGCCGGGGTCGACCCGGCACGCCTGGTACGCGACCACCTCGCGGGCGTGGAGGAGTCCCTGTCCGCGCTCCGCACGCTCCGCGACCGACTCGCGGCGCTGTCCGGCGAGTTGGACCAGGGCCGGGCCCCGACCACCGAGGCGCTGTTCGACGCCCTGCGGGCGATCGGCGGCACCGGCCCGGAGGCCGGCCGCACGCTGCGCCGCCACCTCGACGACGACCAGCTCGGCGTCCTCGCCGCACGGGCCGCGGCACTGGGCCCGGCCATGCACTACCTGCTGGAGGTGGAATGGCCCGAGCTCCACCGCCGCGCCGACCGGCTCCGCCGGGAGGGCGCCGCCCCCGACGACCCGCGCGTGCAGCGGCTGGTGGCACGCATGAACGAGCTGAGCACGCTGTTCACCGGCGGCGACGCGGGCATCTCCGGCGGCGTACGGGCCGCCTGGCGCGACGACCCGGCCGCCATGTCGGGCAGCCCGGCCGACGCCGCCGGCACCGACGCGGACACGAACGCGGACGCGGACGCCTGGCGCGAACTCGCCGACTTTCTCGACCTCGCCCGTGCCCACACCCACTCCCACTCCCGCGAAGGAGCCCGTCCGTGACCAATCGACAGCGCATCGCCGTATCCTCGGTGTTCCCGACCCTGCTGATCGCCGTCCCCTTGATCTGCCTGCTGGCCGTCCTCGGTCTGGTGCCCTGGATCGTCCTCCCGTCCCTGGCCGTCGCCCTGGCGGTCCACGCCGTCATCACGTACGTCCGCCTGGGGGCCCGGGGCGTCAGCTGAACGGCGCGCGGATCAGCTGCACCTGGCACTCGGCGTCCGTGAAGCCGAGCGAGCGGTACATCCCGATCGCGTGGTAGCCGGGGTCGGCGACGATGACGAGCGTACGGGCGCCGAGCTCACGCACGCCCCACTCGCCGGCCAGGTGGACGAGCGTCGAGGCCAGGCCCCGGCGCCGGAAGTCCGGGTGGGTCTCGACGTTCTGGAAGCGCGCCGTACCGCTGCCATCGGTGAACAGGCCCGTGCCCGCGCGCATCCGCCCGCCGACGAACGCCCCGAACCAGCTGCCGTGTCCGGCCTCGGCGAGAGCGCGGGCCTCGGCCGTCTTCCGCTCGACGAAGACCCGGTGCTCGGCCGAGGGCGGCTCCTCCTCGACGGCGAGCCGCAGTCGAAGGGCCTGCGCCCAGTCGTCGTCGCCGCGCAGCGGACGGAACTCGGCGGCGGGGCGCGGCCCGGCGGGGACCCGCAGGCGGGGTGCGGTGAGCACGGTGTCCACCGTCACGACAGCACCGAGATCGGCGATTTCGCCCAGGTCTCCGGGTGCGTCCCCGGTGACGTCGACGCCGAGCGCGACGTGCTGCGCGCCGGGGAACTCCTCGGCGAACACGGCCGACCAGCGCGCCGCGTCACCCCGGCGCAGCGGCGAGCGCAGCAGGACGAAATTTCCCCACCAGAAGCCGGGGTTGCGCGGAGTACGGATCACGAGGTGGGTGCCCCGGTCGACGACGGCGGAGCCCGCCATTTTGCGCAGCATCAGGTCGGTGCGGAAGCCGAGCGAGATCACGTTCACCGCGCCGACGCTACGGTGCACGCCATCGCCTCGCCAACGGTTATCGCGCGCGTCGCGGCCGCTGACCGGATCGTTCCGCCCCGCGACATGATCGGGCCTTGGGAGAGCGCCCGTGCCACAGCAGGATCGGGGGCATGAACAGCGCACTCCTCGTCATCGACGTCCAGGAATCCTTCCGGCAGCGGCCCAACTGGTCGGCCACCTCCAACCCCGGAATCGTCGCCAAGGTGAACCGCCTCGTGGCCGACCAGCGCGCCAAGGGCGAACTCGTCGTCTGGGTACTGCACTCCGAACCGGGCAGCGGCACCGTCTTCGACCCCGAGAGAGGCTTCAACCGCCCCATCGAGGGGCTGGAGCCCGCCCCCGGGGAGCCGGTCCTCACCAAGACCTCGCACAACGCGTTCACCACGACGAACCTCCAGCAGCTCCTCACTCAGCACGGCATCCGCGAACTGCTGGTCAGCGGCATCCGCACCGAGCAGTGCTGCGAGACGACGGCGCGGGTCGCGGCGGACCTCGGATACGACGTCGTCTTCGTGACCGACGCGACCGCGACCCACCCCATCGAGCACCGGGACGCCCCCGCGGGACGCCCCATGGCGGAGGTCCTGGCCGACCCCCGTACCCTGACGACCGATGCGATCGTCGCCCGTACCGAGTACGCCCTGGCGGGTCGCTTCGCCAGGATCGCCACCGTCGAGGAGCTGACCGGATCGTGACCCGGGTCGTCTTCCTGCTCGTCCCGCAGCTGCACATGCTGGACCTCGCCGGGCCCGCCCAGGTGTTCTCCGCCGCGGACGACCTCGGCCACGGCTACGACATCGCGTACGTGGCCGAGCAGGAGGACATCCCAACCGCACAGGGCCTCGAGCTCCGGGCGGCCACCGCATGGCCGGAGCTGACGCCGGACGACCTGGTCGTCGTCCCCGGCTGGCGCGCCCGGGTCCACGGGGCGCTGACCCGGGCGACGCTGGACCGCCTGGTCGCCCACCACGCCGCGGGCGGCACGGTCGCCAGCGTCTGCGCGGGCGCGGACGCACTGGGCCGGGCCGGGCTGCTCGACGGCCGCCGGTGCACCACGCACCACCACGTGCAGGACGAGCTCGCCCGGCGCTATCCCCGGGCGACCGTCGTGCGCGACGTGCTGTACGTGACCGACGACCGCGTCGTCACCTCCGCGGGCATCGCCAGCGGGATCGACCTGGCCCTCCACCTCGTGGCCGTGCGCCACGGCCCGTCGGCCGCCGCCCGGGTCGCCCGCAGCATGGTGGTCTACGCCCGCCGCAACGGCGAGGAACAGCAGAGCAGTGCGATGCTCCGGCACCGCGCCCACCTCTGCGACGCGGTCCACCGCGCCCAGGACCTCATCGACTCCCGCTACACCTCCACGCTGCGCCTGTCCGACGTCGCCTCGGCCGTCGGCCTCAGTGCCCGTACCCTCACCCGCCGCTTCGCCGAGGCGACCGGACTCACGCCGCTGCGCTACCAGCAGCGGCTGAGGGTCGAGCACGCCGAGCACCTGATCGCGCAGGGCGCGACGGCCGAGGCGGCGGCGCGGGGCGCGGGGTTCCAGGACGCGCGCATGCTGCGGCGCCTCCGGGCGTCCGGCGGCACCCGGGTCACGCCCGCCCCAGCCCCCACAACTCCCGTTCCGCCGGGCTGATCGGCGGGTCGGCCGACGGCCGGCGGCCGCGGTCGGGGCCGCGCAGGACGTTCAGCAGCATCGCCGGTCCCACGAGCGCCGACCAGGGGGCGGACAGCGTCATGACGTCGAAGAGGGCCTGCGACACCGTGGGCCGGGACACCGCCGTGCGGACCAGCCGCTGGAAGTAGCCCTGCGTCAGCCGGGCCCCCGCCATGGGGCGGCAGGCGACGACGCCCGGGAACCGCATGTCCTCCCCCGTCGCCAGCACCCAGGCGCCGCCGACGGGGCGGGCGATCGCCTTCTGCGCCTGCCGGGCGAGCCCCGGGCGGCCGAGGTCGCCCTCGTACTCGCACAGGACGGCGCGGAGCTCGAGGGCGCTGCGGGCCGCGACGGTCATGCCCTGGCCGTAGACGGGGTTGAAGGTGGCCACGGCGTCGCCCATGACGACATAGCCCTCGGGCCAGGCGGGCAGCCGTTCGTGATAGCGCCGCCGGTTGGCGGTGGAACGGGAGTGGTGCACGCCGCCGAGCGGCTGTGCGGTGGCGATGAGTTCGCCGATCAGCGGGTGGCGCAGCGCGCGGGCGAAGGGCTCGAACTCGTCGGCGCTCCGGGTGGGTTCGCCGCCACGGGTGCCCGCGAGGGTGACGAGCCAGCGCCCGTCCTCGATGGGGAGCAACGTGCCGCCCTGCCCTGGCCGCTTCGTGCCGGGCACGGCCTGGACGGAGACGACGGGGATGTCCTCGGCGCCGGCGGGGGCCTGGAAGACGCGGGTGGCGTAGGCCATTCCGGAGTCGACGGCCTCCTCGCGGACGGGGGGCAGGCCGAGGCCGGTCAGCCACTGCGGCGTCCGGGAGCCGCGGCCGGTGGCATCGATGACGAGGTCCGCGGCGAGGCTCTCGTTGCCGCCCTTCTCCAGGTCGTGCAGGCGTACGCCGGTGATGCGCACGGAGTCGCCCAGGAGCGCCCGCGCCTCGCAGCCCTCGCGGAGCCTCACTCCCGGGCGGGACAGGGCCTGTGCGCGGATGGCCAGGTCGAGCAGGTCGCGGCTGCACGCGATCATGAACTGCATCTCGGGCCACCGGGGGATCCAGCCCTGTGTCGAGAGGACCACCAGGTCCGCGGGCACGGCGATGCGGCGGGCGCCCTCGGCGAGCCATCTGTCGGTGGTGCCGGGCAGCAGTGACTCGATGGCGCGTGCCCCGCCGGACATCATCAGGTGGGCGTGACGCGCCTGCGGCAGTCCCTTGCGGGGCCGGGCCCCGGCCGGCATCCGGTCCCGGTCGACCACGACGACCTCGTCGGCATGCCCGGCGAGCGCGGCCGCGGCCAGCATCCCGGTCATGCCCGCGCCGAGCACGACCGCGCGGCTCGGCCGGGGGGTGAGGGTGGGAAGGATCACGGCCGCATCCCTCCCCGCACGGCATGCCGGGTACGCACGCCGGTGGCCCGGTTCGCCCCTTCGTGCGGGGGGTCACATCGCGGCGGGCTCCTCTATGGTGGGCGCGACGTCAGCAGAGCCACATCCCACGAGGGGGGACACCGTGCCGCCGCGCGTGCCTGAGGACCTGGACTGGATTCCGGCCACCGACGACCTGACCATGCCCGAGTACCTCGAAGTCGCCTTCGGGAACGAGGGGGACGACAACGTCTACATCCGGGAGAACATCAATCCCGGCAAGGTCGTGGTGACGACTCAGAGGAAGTGGGACGCGTTCGTCCTGGGGGTGAAGGCAGGGGAGTTCGACCACTTCGTCGAGGGCCTCGAGGACTGACCTGGGAAGGCCGGCCCGGGAAGGCCGACCCAGACGGGCGGAGGGAAGGCGGGCGGGACCGCTCAGTCGTCGCCCTCGTCGCTGCCGTCGCCCTCGTCGTCACCGGACCCGGGGTTCCCCGCGTGCGAGCCCTGTCGCTGCCGATGACCGGACTTCTTCGGGCTGCCGTGACCGCCCCGGTCTCCGGGGCCCACGGACGGGCCGCGCTTCACCGTGCCGTCGTGCACCGTCTCGGACGGCTGCGCGTCGGGCTTCCCGGCGCCGCCCTTGCCGTTGCCGCCGTCCGAGGTGAAGAGCACGGCGCCGATGACCGCCGCCACCCCGAAGGCCACTGCTCCGGCCAGCACACCGGCCAGCGTCTTGGGGGTGCGTATACGGAGACCGCCTGTCCCCCGGCTGCCGCCACCGCTGCGCCGGTGCCCGGCGGTGACCGCGGGCGTCGACCGGGTCGCGGGCGAGCCCGGCAGGGCGTAGGTGGTCACGCTCTCCTGGTGGACCACGGCCCCGGGCGCGGCCGCCAGCATGGGCGGCGCCGAGTGCGGCGGGGCAACGGCCGGAGCGGCAATGGGCGGGGCGGCAGGCACCGGTGCCTGAGCGGCGCGCATGGGCGCCGGGGCGGGTGCGGCGGCGGGGGCGGTCGGTGGCATGGCCGGCATGGCGGGAGGCAGCGGCTGCTGATGTGCGCTGTCGCCGCGCCAGGACGGGCTCGCGAACCACTCCGCCACTTCCCGCGCCGTGGGGCGCGCCTCCGGCTCCTTGGCCAGCATGCGCAGCAGATACGCGTCGAGGGCGTACGGGATGTCGGCCCGGTGCTGACGCGGGGGCACCGGCGGGGTGTCCACGTGCAGATAGAGCAGGGAGGTCGGGCTGTCCGCCCAGAACGGCGGCTGGCCGACGAGCAGGTGGTAGAGCACGCACCCCAGCGCGTAGACGTCCGAGGCGGGGCCGGCGAGCCGGCCCAGTGCCCGCTCCGGGGCGAGGTAGGTGCTCGTCCCGACGATCTGGCCCGCCCTGGTGAGCCCGGCCGAGGTCTCGTCGACGAAGCGGGCGATGCCGAAGTCGCCGATCTTGAGCGTGCCGTTCATGTCGAGCATCAGGTTGCCGGGCTTGATGTCCCGGTGGACCACTCCCTGCGCATGGGCCGCGGCCAGGCCGGAGGCGGTCTGGGTCGCGATGTCGGCGACACCGGCCGGGGAGAGCGGGCCGCGCGCGGAGAGCTGCTGGGCCAGGCTCGGGCCGTTGACCAGCTCCATGACGAGATAGAAGCGCCCTTCCCAGGCACCGAAGTCGTAGACCGCGACCACTTGAGGGTGATTCAGGCGGGCGGCTGTCTGTGCCTCGAGACGGAACCGCTGGGCCGCCGATTCGTCGTCGCCCTCGCCCAGGAGCAGCTTCACCGCCACCTGACGGCCCAGCACCTCGTCCTGTCCGCACCAGACTTCGCCCATGCCGCCGCGACCGAGCAACTCCGCCAACCGGTAGCGTTCGGCAACCAGCACCCGTACCACCCTTGATCTCGACGCACCCGACGAACCGGACGATGAGTGCGATGAACCCGACGAACCAGCCCGGTGGCCGCAGGGCGCGGCACAGACGAGGGCGGTCGCCACAGCCTACCGATCGAACACGCTCCCACCTGAACATTCACACGCACCCCCACTCCGGCCACCCCGGCCCGGCGCACCCACTATGAGCACGCACAGTCACCATAGAGGCACCCACTGACAACGGAGCGTGGCGCGGCGCAGGGCAGCGGCGCCGCCGACGCGTGTGGGTCCTATCAAAAAATGCCGCCAAGTCGACATCCAAGAGCGGCTTCTTCGGAGAAGATAGGTTCTGGCCTATGCCAAGCGGCACAGGCGGCGCAACTACCCATAAGGGGGCGGTGAGTTACATATGTTTTTGGCCGACCGAAAGGGCGACATCAACACCATTATTGGTGGAATCGCCCCGAAATGGGGTCCGTTCGGCACCCTGGGCAATGAGGCTCGCGTCATGATCGAAGTCATCATGGCCGCAGCGATTCTCCTCTGCCTGGCCATCGCGATCTGGGGAGCGGCGAAACAGCGGATCGGCACGACGGCACTGCGCGACACATTCAGCGCGGAGCAGGGCAAGGGACTGATCGTCGCCGGCCTGACCGGCGTCTTCATCATCGGGTCGCTCGGGACGCTCTTCACGATCGTCTACGGCATGGCCGTCTGAATGGCGCCTCCGGGCACACCCGGGCCCGGAGCCGGTCTGTCCGCCCCCGGTATCCGCCCCCGCGCAGACACGCCCGTCCCCGAGTCCCCCCACACGAGGCTGCTTCCTGATGCCCTCTCACTCCCTCACGTCCTCCCCCCGGAAACCGTGCACACCGCTACCGTCATCTCTGGACGGGAAGACCGGTCGCGGTCCCGCGACGACACATGAGGGAGCAGGCGCGCGATGAGTCTCGACGACGGCCACGACGACCGCCATCTGACGCGCACGCGGCTGCCGGAGGGCGAGTTCGATCCGTACGCCCCACCACCCCGGCGGTCACGGCCCAGCCGGAACCTGGTCACCGTCGTCGGCGTGATCGTGCTCCTGATCGCGGCAATCGCCTTTGCGAACAGAGGCAGCGGAAACGGATCTTCTGACGATTCCGGAAAGAAGTCCGGCAAGGAAAACAGCAGTTCCTCGACCGCCCCCTCGGGCGTCAAGCCGGTCGACGGCAAGACCGGAGGAATTCCCTCCGGATTTGCGCACACCCAGCAGGGTGCACAGTCCGCGGCCGCGAACTTCGCGGTGGCGCTGGGCGGTGACGGAATGTTCAAGGCGAACACCCGTCACGCGATCGTGGATGCGATCCACACCCCGGACGCCGCGCCCGACATCCAGAAACAACTGGACCAGGCCTATTCACCGGACTTCCTGAAGAACGCCGGTCTCCAGCAGGACGGTTCGGCCCCCAAGGGCCTCACCTTCGTCGCACGCACGATTCCGGTCGGCGCCAAGGCCACCGAGTACCGGGACGACGACACGACGGTCGAGGTGTGGTGCACGGCCCTGGCCGGGCTCGCAGGTCAAGGATCGACGAAGCCCGTGACCCAGTCATGGTTCACGATGGCCGTGAAGCTGCACTGGCAGGACAACGACTGGAAGATCGCCTCCTCCAGCCAGAAGCAAGGCCCGGCGCCGGTCACCGGTGACGACCGCGCCTCAGGGGCAGACGAGATCGCCAACGCCGTCGGCGGGTACGGAGGGTTCACATATGCCAGGTAGCCACCGCCCGCGCGCGCTCTCGGTCACCGCGGCCGTGGTGACCGCACAGCTGGCCCTCATGGCCGTGGCCGCACGCGCGACCGCAGCGCCCCCGCCGTCACCGTCGGCGTCGGTGACGCCGAGCCCCGGGGCGTCAGCAGCGACAGCGACGCCGTCGCCGTCCGGTAGCAAGGACCCCTGCGACTTGATCGTGGGGGTGGCGAAGGAGTACTGCAAGAACAAGGGCGACGACAAAAGCATCAAGACCCCGACCGATTCGGGGAACGCCCTCGACCCCGCCGCCTCCCTCGCCAAAGGCTGCGCCGAAGCCGCCTCCTGGATCGTCAAGAAGCTCTCCCAAGCCGTCCACGGCACCAGCAACGTCGACTTCACCAACGCGAACTTCCTCCGCCAGTACGCCGTGGTCTTCGCCGCCTCCACCATCCTCACCCTCATCCTCTGGCTGCTGGCCGTCGCCAAGCGGGCCGTGCGCGGGGTGCCGTTCACGGAGGCGATCACCGAAGCCGTCGGCTTCCTCTGGCTCACCGTGCTCGCCTCCGCGTTCACGCCGCTCATCCTCTACACCGTCGTCCAGGCCACCGACGCCGTCACGGATGTGATCGCCTCCGGGCAGACGGCCAACAACGACAAGTTCTTCGGCGGCTTCGCCGACGCCCTCAAGAAGGGCGACGGCATCGGCGGCGGGCCGGTCATGCTGATCGTGCTGTCGCTGGTATCCGTGCTCGCCGCGGGCGTGCTCTGGCTCGAGCTCGTCATCCGGGCCGCGCTGCTCTACGTCGGCGCCCTCCTCGGCACCGCCGTCTACGCGGGGCTCGTCGACAAGAACATGTGGGGCCACGTCCGCCGCTGGGCGGGCATCATGATCGCCGTCATCCTCCTCAAGCCGATCATCGTGATCGTGCTGTCCCTGGCCGGCGCGCTCTCCTCCGGCCAGGGGACGGGCTCGCTCTCCGCGGTCATCTCCGGGCTGGCGATCATCATCCTCGCGATCCTCGCCAGCGCGATGATCTACCGGTTCGTCCCCGGGTTCGGCGACGAAATCATCAGCAGCCGCAACGCGAGCAAGGACATCGCGTCCCGCCAGGCGGCCGCCGTGATCTCCTCTCCCGCCACCTTCGTCAAACAGGGCATCAACACCCACAGCGCCCGGTCCGCCGGGGGCTCCGCCTCGCCCGCCCGCCCGGCGAACCCCGTCTCCGGCGGGGTCGCCGCCCACAGCGCACGCCAGGCCCCCGCCCCGGGCGGCGCCGGAAGCGCTCCCTCCGCCCCCGCGCCCCGCGCACAGAACAACAGCAAGTCCTCAGGAGGTGAGCGGAGTTGACGATAGAGGCCCAGTCCCAGCCGGTCGCGGCCCGCCGTACGTATCTCATCGGCCGCGCGCGCCCCAACGCGGTCGTGGGCAAGAACCGGGAGACGGGCGAGATCGCCCTGATCATCGCGGGGGCCTTCCTCGGGATGATGGGCGGGATGCTCGTCCCGGTCCTGCCCCTGCGGATCCTCACGCTCGTCGGATTCCCCGCGCTCGCCCTCGCGGCCGTCTACGTACCGTACAAACAGCGCACGTTCTACAAGTGGTTCGAGGTCAACCGCACCTTCAAGCGCATCGTACGCAGCGGCGCCGCCTACCGCTCCGGCGCGACCGAGGCGGGCACGCGGCTGGACGGGCGCGAGATCGAGGTCGGTCCCCCGCCCGGCATCGGGCGGATCAACTGGCTCTCCGCACCGTTCGGTCCGGACGAGATCGCCGTGCTGCTGCACGCGGACCGGCGTACGGTCACGGCGGCCATCGAGATCGAGGGGCCCGGCGTCGGTCTGCGCGACTCGGAGGACCAGGAGGCCCTCGTCGACCGCTTCGGCACGCTGCTCAAGCATGTCGCGAACGGCGACGGCTATGTGACCCGCCTGCAGATACTGGCCCGTACGCTGCCCGCCGACCCCGACGCGCACGCCAAGGACGTCGAGCGCCGCGGCGACGACACGTCGCCGGAGTGGCTCAAGGACTCCTACGACCAGCTGCAGTCCATGGTGTCGACCTCCTCCGAGCAGCACCGCGCCTACCTCGTCGCGTGCATGCACTACACCCGCGAACTGGCCGCCGAGGCACAGGCCATCGCGCGCGCCTCCCGCCAGAGCGGCAGCAAGCACAAGCTGGACCGGGACGCCGGGCTGGCCGTCGTCATGGCCCGCGAGCTCACCGACATCTGCGCGCGCCTGACCGAGGCGGACATCCGCGTCCGGCAGCCGCTCGGACAGAGCCGGCTGTCCTCCCTCGTGCACTCCATGTACGACCCGGACCACCCCATCGACCACATCCAGGCGATGACCCAGCGCAACGCCTGGCCCGCCGAACTGGACGCCGTCCAGCCGACGTTCCTCCAGGCGAAGACGCGGGAGTCGGCCACCCGCGAGCCCTGGTGCCACGCCACCGCATGGGTCAAGGAGTGGCCGATGACGCCGGTGGGCGTCAACTTCCTCGCCCCGCTGCTCGTCCACACCCCGGACGTCATCCGCACAGTGGCCGTCTGCATGGATCTGGAGCCCACGGACGTGGCCATCGAGCGGATGCTCACGGAGAAGACGAACGACGACGCGGACGCCTCCCGCGCCGCGAAGATGAACCGGGTCGTCGACCCGCGCGACGTCGCCCACCACTCGCGCGTCGACCAGCGCGGCGAGGACCTCGCCAGCGGTGCGGCAGGCGTCAACCTCGTCGGCTACATCACGGTGTCCTCCCGCTCCCCCGAGGAACTCGCGCGTGACAAGCGGACGATAAGAGCCTCCGCCGGCAAGAGCTATCTGAAGCTGGAGTGGTGCGACCGCGAGCACCACAGGGCCTTCGTCAACACGCTGCCGTTCGCAACCGGCATCCGACGCTAGGGACAACAGCCGTGCTCGAACCGCTCACCGTCCTCTCCAACGCGTTCACCAGTTTCCTCTTCGGAAAGGTGGAGACCACCCGCCTGCCGGTACGCACCTCCACCGGGCAGGCGCAGGCCGTCTACCTCCCCACCGCCGCGCCCGGCCTCGGCGACTCCGGCGTGATCATCGGGCGCGAGGTCTACTCCGGCAAGGGCTACATCTACGACCCCTTCCAGCTCTACGGCCAGCAGCTGCCCGCCCCGCACTGGCTCGTCCTCGGCGAGTCCGGCAACGGCAAGTCGGCGCTGGAGAAGACGTACGTGCTGCGCCAGTTGCGGTTCCGCGACCGTCAGGTCGTCGTGCTGGACGCGCAGGGCGAGGACGGCGTCGGCGAGTGGAACCTCATCGCGCAGCAGCTCGGCATAACCCCCATCCGGCTGGACCCGATGGCGGCCCGCGAAGGCGGCATCCGTCTCAACCCGCTCGACCCCTCGATCACCACGACCGGGCAACTGGCCCTGCTCCGTACGATCATCGAGGTGGCGATGGGGCGCAGCCTGGACGAGCGCTCCGGCTTCGCGCTCAAGGTGGCACACGCGGCCGTGACCAACAGCGCGTCCCACGACAGCGCATCCCACGACAGCGCCACCGACCGGCAACCCATCCTCTCCGACATCGTCGAGCAACTGCGCCATCCCGAGGCCGAGTCGGCGGAGTCGATGAACGTCGACATAGACGACGTACGGGCCTGGGGCCTGGACGTGGCGCTCGTCCTGGACCGGCTGGTGGACGGTGATCTGCGGGGCATGTTCGACGGGCCGACGTCGGCGGGCATCGACCTCGACTCCCCGCTGATCGTCTTCGACCTGTCGCACATCGACCGCAACTCCATCGCCATGCCCATCCTGATGGCGATCGTCGGCGTCTGGCTCGAGCACACCTGGATCCGGCCCGACCGCAAGAAGCGCATCTTCCTCGTCGAAGAGGCGTGGCACATCATCAACTCGCCGTTCGTGGCCCAGCTCTTCCAGCGACTGCTGAAGTTCGGCCGCAGGCTGGGCCTTTCGTTCGTGGCGGTGGTGCACCATCTCTCCGACGTGGTGGACGGAGCGGCGGCGAAGGAGGCGGCGGCCATTCTCAAGATGGCGTCCACGCGCACCATTTACGCGCAGAAAGCCGACGAGGCCCGGGCCACGGGCCGGGTGCTCGGGCTGCCGCGCTGGGCGGTCGAGATCATCCCGACGCTCACCCCGGGCATCGCCGTCTGGGACGTCAACGGCAACGTCCAAGTCGTCAAGCACCTCATCACCGACGCCGAGCGCCCGCTCGTCTACACCGACCGCGCCATGACCGAGGAGGGTGCCCTGGACCAGGAGCTGGCTGCGGAGGCGGCAGCCGCGGAGCGCGCCCACGCCGCGATGGAGCACTACTCCGACGAGGCCTACGGCTCGTCCGAATCGACGGTTGCCTGACGTGGCGTCCGGTTCGGGGCCCGCGCGCAAGCAGGGCGGCACCGGCGGCATTCCCGACGGGCTGCTGGTGAGCGCCCTCGGCTTCCTGCTGGGGATCACGTTCGTGGTGTGGTCGGCGACGTGCCTGTCCGCGCTCTTCGCGCGCGGCGACTGGCCCGACGGCGTCTCCCTGCTGCGAACGCCCCTGGCCCTGCGGCAGTTGATGGCCGACCCCCACAACCTGGCCGCCGCCTGGCCCGACACGCCGCCGGCCGCGTTGCCGGGGTACGGGCTGTTCTGGGGCGTGGTCATCAGCGAACTGCTGACGCTCATCGTGCTCGTCATCTTCGTGTTCGGCACGTTCATGCGCTGGCGGCGCGGGCCCGCGGCGCGTCGGCGCGAGGAGGAGCGCCCGGTGGTGAACGACGAGGCACAGGCCCCCGCGCCCGCCCCGGTCGTGATCCCGGCGCAGGCCACCGCGCCGCCACCACCCTTTGCGGAAGCGCCCGTTGAGTCCGCACCGGTTGCCGAACAGCCGGAGCCCGCCCCCGCGCCCGCGCCCGGCAGAGAGCCGGACGTCCTGCCGCGCGTCGTCTACGGCACCGACCGGCGCGACACCGCGGCCCGCGCGATCCTCGAGGCCGCCGGGCCGGTGCTGGTCACCACCAGCGACCCCGGGCTCTGGGCCGACACCAAGGACTCCCGCGCCAAGCTCGGTCCCGTACGGGTCTACGACCCCGGCCACCTGCTGGACACCCCCGACCGGCTGCGCTGGAACCCCACCACCGGCTGCGAGGACCGCGCCACGGCCACCGCCCGCGCGACCGCGCTCCTCGCGCCCGTACGCCCGCTCAGTTCCCTCGACTCCCTCACCGCCGAGACCGCCGAACTGATGCTTCGCTGCTGGCTGCACGCCGCCGCCGTGGACGGGCGCCCCTTTCGCCAGGTGCACCGCTGGGCGCAGGGCACATCGGCGCACGAGCCCGTACGGATCCTGCGCACCAACCCCAAGGCGGCGGGCGGCATGGCCGGCGAGCTCGAGTCGGCTCTCACCGGGCACCCCGAACGACGCGACATGGCCCAGGAGTTGACGTCGCGCGCGCTCAACGCCCTGACGTCGGTGCACATTCGCGACGCCTGCAATCCGCATCGAGGAGATGCGGTGGCACTGGAATCATTCGTCGCCGAGATGGGAACGCTCTACGTGGTGGGTGAGGCGATTGAGGATCCCCGGACCCGTCCGGGTGCGATGCCGTTGCTCACCGCACTCGCCGCAAGCGTGGTCGAGCGCGGCCGGGGCGTGGCCGAACGGTCACCCTCCGGTCGGCTCGACCCACCACTGACCCTGGTGCTGGAGGACGTCGCCGCCGTCGCCCCGCTCCCCGACCTGCCGGACCTGCTGGAGGGCGGTGCCCAACTAGGCCTTCCCACCCTGGCCTTGATGCGCTCGGAGGAGCAGGCGAAGGCGCGCTGGCCGCGGCGGACCCTGGCCGGGTAGGGAGCCTTGCGGCCTGGTCGGCTGTTGAAAGGGCGATCGTTCGGTTGGCGAGGGTGTCGGAGGAGACGTACCTGATGCCTTGAAAATCCCCACCACGTGCTCAGAGATGGGACAGACCGGCTCACCTCGACTCCCCACCCGCGGTGCGGTCGCTGACGGGATCTCAGGAGTCGGCCGGCTGTGTCGCGCGGTGCCGGCCGTCCTGTTCCTATTCGCGGGTGCCTGCGGCCTCGATCATCCGCCGACGGGTCGCACGCCTGGTCGCACCCGAGGCGGTGGCCACGGCGACGAGGGCGCAGAGCGCGACCGTCTCCCAGATCTGCGTCCACGGGACCACCGTCGGCGCGCCGGCCACGAGCTTGCCCAGCGTGACGTGCTGGGTGACCGCGGCCAGCGCGGTCGCCACGGCGGCGAGCAGGGTGCCGACTACCACCGCCACGGCCGACTCGGCCGCGGCCACCCTCACGATCTGGCCGCGCACTGCGCCGGCGAGAGCGAGCAGGGCGAACTCCCGCCGCCGCCCGGCCATCGCCATGATCAGGGTGTTGGCGACCGCTATCAGCGCGTAGACCAGCGCGATCCCCAGGATGACCACCGCGGCGTTGTTCGTCTGCCGCGCAGCATGCGAGCGCTGGGCCGCGAGGTAGGCGTCGTAGGTCATCACGTGCGCGCCGGAACCCGCGAGCGCCTGGTTCACCGCGGCCGTCTGCTGCGCGTCGAGCGGTGCGCCGGCGCCTGCCGATGAGTCGAGGTAGACCCGGTTCGGCATCACCGCGCCGGTCAGCGCCGAGGACAGATATGTGTCGTCCCCGTTCAGACCGCGCGCGACCACCGCCGCGATCACTGTCGGGACCCGCGTGCCGGTCGGCAGCAGCGTTACCACATGGTCCCCCACCGCCAGACCGTCGGACTCGGCCGCGTGCTTGTCGATGACCAGGAAGTTCTCGGGCGGCGAGGCGATGGAGCCCGAGACCACGGGGGGTGTGACGGTGACGCCCAGCGCCGCCGGGGGCACCGCGTTCGTGCTCAGCGAGTCGATCTGGACACCGCCGGGGGTGCCGATCCGGATGTTCATCGAGGTGACCGGGGTGACCCGGATCCCGGGCACGGCCGCCAGGCGAGCGAGCGTCGGGGCATCGATCCCGGAGCCGCGGGGCACGACCACGTCCGCTGCGTGGATCTCCTGCCGCTGCCGAGCGAGCAGTGCGGCGTCGCCGGACTGCTGCATCGTCAGCAAGGTGCCGACCAGGCCGACGGCCACCACGATCGGCGCCACGGTGGCGGCCGTGCGGCGCCGGGAGGTGAGGATGTTCTCGCGCACCAGCAGGGGGCCTGCCTTGGCGGAGGTGCGCAGCGGGCCGGTCAACAGCCGGGTGACCGGACGCAGCAGGATCGGGGCCAGCAGGGTGACCGCGCCGACGTAGAGGACCGGAACCAGCTCGTACTTGCGCGCGCTGGCCGCGAGGTACGGCTCGGTCCGGAAGACGACGATCCCCGCGACGACCGCGCCGACCAGCATCCCGATTCCCAGCAGCCAGCGGACCGGCGTCATCCCGCGGCGCTCCATCGCGCTCTCGCGCAGCACCTCGATCGGGCGGATCAGCGAGACCCGCACCAGGGTCGCGGTCGAGCCGGCCAGCGCCGCGGCCACGCCGATGACGAAGGAGATCAGCAGCGGCACGATGTTGAACGGGATGGTGAACCACGACGGAGCCACGTTGTGGTCGAGCATCCAGGACCGCAGCGGCACGGTGCACAGCGGTGCGAGGACGCAGCCGGCAACCGCCGCGGCCAGGCCGATCAGCAGTGCCTCGCCGAGCACCATGTGCCGCACCTGCCGCGGGGCTGCGCCCACCAGCCGCAGCAGCGCCAGTTCACGGCGGCGCTGCTCGGTGGCGAAGGCGAAGGTCGCGATGACGACGAACACCGCGACGCACACGGCCAGGCCGGTCGTACTGCCCGCCATGGCCTGGGCGTTGGCCAGTGCCTGGGCCCCGCCGGTGGAGTCGGGGTCGATCCGGGTCAGGTCGTGGCCGGTGAGGACCACGGCCCGGCCGCCGGTGAGCGATGACAGCTGCTTGGCGTCCTGGTCGGTGACGAGCACGTTGACGCCGGGTGACAGGCGCTGAGCCTCGGCGGCGCTGAAGAAGACCGCGTTCTCGAACCAGAGTGCGTCGGTGACGCCCACCACCCGGTAGCGGCCGGCGCCGTCGTTCGTGGTGACGTCGGCCTGGCGTCCGATCAGCTCCTGGGAGCCGCCGCCGACGGCGATCTCGTCAGCAGCCTCGGGCGCGCGCCCGGCCACCAGGTGGTAGCCCGCGTAGACGGCAGATGACCAGGGGTGGCCGGTCATCCCGCTGGCGCCGGGGGCGAGTTGCACGGGGAAGCTGCGGTCGGGCATGGCGTGCCCGGCCGTGGTCACCTTCGTGACGACGTCGGCCGGCAGGACGGCGGGGGCCTTCATCGGGCGCCCGTCGAAGCCCTGCGGGGCGAGGACCGTCGAGACTCCTTTGAACCTCTGCGGACCCGGGTGCGGCGTGCCGAAGGTGGCCGCGAGGGTCATCGTCATCATGCCGATCATCGTCGTACCGAGCGCGAGGGCGAGGAAGGCGCCCGAAAAGCCCATCAGACGGTGGCGCAGAGTGGCTGCGGCGATCTTCAGCACGGCTTCGTCTCGATCCCGCCGGGCTCCAGCGCGGCCATCCGCACGGCCACCGCCTCGGCCGTCGGCTCGGCCAGCTCACCGATCACCCTGCCGTCGGCGAGGAACACCACCCGCTGCGAGTACGAGGCGGCCACCGGATCGTGCGTCACCATGACCACCGTCTGCCCGTGCTGCTCGACGACGCCGCGCAGCAACGCCAGCACCTCGCGTGCGGTACGCGAGTCCAGCGCACCGGTCGGCTCGTCAGCGAAGATCACCTTGGGTCTGGTCGCCAGCGCACGGGCGATGGCCACGCGCTGCTGCTGGCCGCCGGAGAGCTCGGCGGGCCGGTGCCCGCCGCGCTCGGCCAGGCCAACCTCGGCCAGCCCCCGGTCGATCGCCGATGCGTCGATCTCACGCCCGGCCAACCGCAGCGGCAGCTCCACATTCTGCCGGGCGGTCAGTGCCGGGATCAGGTTGAAGGACTGGAAGATGAAACCCATCTGCTCGCGGCGCAGCGCGGTCAGAGCACGCTCGGAGAGCTTGTGCAGCGGCGCACCGTCGAGCAGGACCTGGCCGGCATCGACCCGGTCGAGACCCGCCGCACACTGCAGCAACGTCGACTTGCCCGAGCCCGAGGGACCCATGATGGCGGTGAAAGTGCCCGCCGCGAACTCCAGGTCCACCCCGTCGAGCGCCGGCACCCGGTACTCACCGCGGCCGTACGTCTTGTGCACACCGGCCAAGCCGACGATGCCGTCCGCGCTCGCCGCACCGACGTACGGCAGGCCCGAAGCCCGCCCCTCGCCCGGAGGACACGACGACGCTGCACGAGCCTTGTTCCGGAACACTTTCTCGCCTTCTCCAGGAGGAATGTCAGGGCATCGGTCAGGGCATCGGTCACCCGCCGCACTGACGCTGCGGCCCTGTGCGGCATCGACGCCTCCGGACTGCACCAGCCGACAACGTCGTTACTGGCCGAATGCCGCCATGATGATCTTCCCCAGAATCGCCGGCGGCGTCTGGCCCTTGGCGTCCGTGGAGTTCACGGAGTAGACGGCCGTCCGGGACAGATCCCTGGTGCCGCCGAAGGCGTTGAGGTAGCCCATGGTGCTGCCCGTCTTGCCCCAGATCTCCACGTCCTTGCCCTTGCTCTTGTCCTTGATCTTCACAAGGCTCAGTCCACTGCTGTAGTGCGCGTCCTGAGCGGAAGCGGAATTGGTCCGGCCGGGCTCGTAGTTCTTCACCTTCGGCACCGTGAACATCGGCTTCAGCTGGGCCTGCGGCACCAGCCGCCCCTTGAAGAGCGCGGTCATGAACCGCTCCAAGTCCGCGGTGGTGCTGACGAGATCACCGGATGCCCAGGTGTAGGACATGTTCCAGTCCGTCACATCCACCAGCCGGGTCTTGCCGGTCTTGGGGTCCTTGAACGCCTGGTAGCCCTGCGTGTGACGGCCGCGAATCCGGGAGTCGTTACCCGGGAGGTAGGTGTCCTTCAGGCCGAGCGGCTTGATGACCCGCTCCCTCACCACCTGCTCGTACGACCGGCCCGTCACCTTCTCGATCAGCAGCCCGAGCACGTTGTAGTCGATGTTGGCGTAGTGCTGCTCGGTCCCCGGCTTGAACAGCATCGGCTTGTTGAAGTGACTCTTCGACAGCTGCCAGTGGCCGTAGGTCTTGTACCGGTCCTTGAGGAAGTCACCATAGTCGTCGGCACTCGGCAGGCCGCTGGTGAAGTTCAGCAACTGGGCGACGGTGACCTTGTCGTACCCGGCCGGAAGCAGCCCGGGCAGATAGTGCTGCACAGTGCCGTCCAGCCGGATCTTCCCCTCGTGGACCAGCTGGAGCACGACCGCGGCGGTGAAGGACTTGGTGATACTTCCCGCGCGGAAGCGCTCGTCGCCCTTGAGGGACGTCCTGGTGCGCATGTCCGTCACGCCCGAGACCACCACCCGGTGCGGCCCCTTGTCGCCGCCGACCCGGACCTGCGCGGCCGTGGCCACGTCCTCGTCGGGCAGCCCGGCTATCGCCTGCTGCAGCTTGTCGCCGCCGCCCTGCGGTGCGGCGGCGACCGCCGGAGTGACCACCGCGCCCACGCTCAGCGCGGCGATGGTGGTGGCGATGACGGCGATGCTCTTACGGCGCGTGACGCTCATGATGGTTGCCCCCGAGAAGTCCAGGTCCTTGATGGCTTCCATCCTCGCGATCAGCGCCGCCCGGCACATCGCCGACGCGAGCGGTCTGCCCGGGCTCACCGCTCCCCCGCGCGAGGGAGTCAGCCGCCGGGACTGATCAACCCAGTCTCATACGCACAGATCACGGCCTGGATCCGGTCGCGCAGCCCCAGCTTCGTCAGCACATTGCTCACATGCGTCTTCACCGTGTGCTCGCTGACCACGAATTCGGCCGCGATCTCGGCATTGGACAGCCCCCGGCCCAGCAGCACCAGCGTCTCCCGCTCGCGTGCGGTGAGGGTGTCCAGCAGCGTCGAGGGCGCTGCCGTCCCCCGGCTGGTGAAGTCGGCGACAAGCCGGCGGGCCACCGAGGGGGCCAGCAACGAGTCCCCGGCGACCACCACCCGTACCGCGTGCACGAGGTCGTCCCGCCGTACGTCCTTGAGCAGGAAGCCGCTCGCCCCCGCGTGCAGCGCCTCGTAGACGTAGTCGTCCTGGTCGAAGGTGGTGAGCATGACGGCCTTGGTGTCCGTCTCCGCGCACACGGTGCGGGCCGCCTCGATGCCGTCCATGACCGGCATCCGGATGTCGAGCAGCACCACGTCGGGCGCGTGCTCGCGCACCGCCGCGACCGCTTCCGCGCCGTTGCCGGCCTCGGCCACCACCTCGATGTCGGGCTGAGCCCCCAGGATCATTGCGAAACCGCCTCTGACCAGCTCCTGGTCGTCGGCCACCACCACACGGATCGTCACCTCATCGCCTCCGCCCGAGAGGAGATCACGAGCGGCAGTTCCACGGCAACGCGGAAGCCCCGCCCGCCGGGACCGGGACCGGAAGCCGCTGTTCCGCCATGGGCGGCGGCACGCTCACGGATGCCGATCAGGCCGCGCCCGCTGCCGGGCTGCCGGGCCGGGGCCTTCCCGCCGTCGTTCTCCACGCTCACGCCCAACCGCGACGGCGTCCACGCCAGCCGTACGTTCACCGAGCGTGCGTCGGCGTGCTTGAGCACATTGGTGAGCGCCTCCTGCACGACCCGGTACACCGTCACCTGGGCATCGGGGGCGAGATCGCCCGGCGTGCCCTCGACGGTGAGCGTCGCGTCCAGCCCCGCCCGCCGCACCTCGCCGACCAGCCCCTCGAGCCCGTCCAGCGTCGGCTGCGGCGCACGCTCCGCCGCCGGCTCCTCCTTCAGCACCCCGAGCATGCGCCGCAGTTGCACCATCGCATCGCGACCGGCATCGCCTATCGCGTCGAACGCCCGCTCCGCACGCGCCGGATCGGACCGCACCATCAGCGGCCCCGCCTCGGCCTGGACGATCATCAAGCTCACAGCGTGCGACAGAATGTCGTGCATCTCCCGCGCGATACGCGCCCGTTCGAGCTCCGCGGCCCGATCCACCTCCGCCTTCGCGTACGCCTGCCGCGTGCGCACGAGCGCCCCCAGCGCATACGCCATGCCGAAGACGAAGAAGTTGAAGAGATACTCGCGCGCCGTATTGGTGTGAAACGCCGTCGCGGCAACGATCAGCGGCATCACCAGCGACAGCATCAACCGCCGCTGCCACAGGCCGCCTTGGGCCCCGATCGTGAACACCGCGATCAGCGGGCTGTACGGCAGCGGCTGCCCCGGCCCGTCCATCGGGGCGTACGCGCACTCCGCCGCGAGGATCGCGAACAGCACCGTGAGCGGCGCACGCGAGCGGAAGAGCAGGGGCAGCACGCTGAGCGTCGTCACCGCGTACGTGGCCCAGGTCGCCGGCGGCAGATCCGCGCCCCGCGGCGCCGCGAACGGGATCGTCATCGCCGCCTGGACGACCAGTGTGATCAGGGCGTCCACATGAGCCGGTTTGCGGAGGAAGGAGCGCATCAAGGGGTGGGTCGGCACAGCGCGAGCTCGTATTCCTTCGCCGGCGGGTGAACGGGGAGGAGCATGGTCGCACCTGTGCGCCGGAATCCCATCTTCCGGTAGACGGTCTCGGCCCGCCCGTTCCGCTCGTCAACGTGCAGCCGCACCCGCTCTATCCGTGGCTCGTCCAGCACCCACGCCCAGTCGACGGCAGCCTGGAGCAGAGCCTGGGCCATGCCCGTGCCGCGGTGCTCGGGGCGGACGTAGACCCCCGCGAGATACGCCTGGGCGGGCTCCCCCTCGGGGAGTTCGACCAGCACGGTCACCGTGCCCGCCCACGTACCGTCCGGCCCCTCGGCGACGAAGGAGGCAGACGACGCGCCTTCGGCACTCCGGCGGGTACGCCTCTGCCAGAACTCGTCGGGCTGGGCGGATTCCTCGTCGTAGGTGGCGAGGAAGGCGATGGAGGCCAGCGGGTCGCACAGTGCGGCCAGCCTCAGCTCCTTCACCTTCGGCCACTCTTCGGCCCGAACGGCCTTGATGGTGTGCTCCATCCGCAGATGGTTTCCTGAGCCATGGATCGCGGCAACTGTTTTCCCCTCCGTGGATGGGGGCAGACCGAGGCATGGCAGTCATGCGCGTCATGGTGAACATGGGCGCCGACGAAGGCGCCCTCGTCCTTCCTCCCGATCTCCGCTCCCGGCTCGCGGAGTTCACGACCGAGACGGATTCCCTGGAAGACGCCGACATTCTGCTCACCGGGTGGGGAACGACAGTGGTGGCGGACGAGCAGACACTGCACACGGCACCCCGGCTGCGGGCGGTGGTGCATGCGGCGGGCTCGGTGAAAGGCGTGGTCACACCGGCCGTGTGGGACCGCGGAATCATCGTGTCCTCCGCCGCCGACGTCAATGCGGAACCGGTCGCCGACTACACCGCCGCGGTCATCTGCCTCGCCGCCAAAAGAGCCTTGAGCGCCGACTGGCCGAGCTTCACGGCCCGCCGGGGCACCGACGGCACCGTCGTGGGGGTCGTGGGAGCCTCCCGCATAGGCCGCCGGGTCATGGCCCGCCTGCGCCGCGGATACCGGATGCTGTTGTACGACCCGTATGTGACCGCCACGGAAGGCGACCAATGGGGCGCGCAGGCCACCGACTTGAACACCCTGTGCAGTACGAGCGCCATTGTCACCCTCCACGCCCCGGCCCTGCCCGAGACTCGGCACATGCTCAATGCCGAACGGCTCGCCCTGATCCCCGACGGGGGCACAGTCATCAATACGGCGCGGGGTTCGCTGGTCGACACGGACGCTCTCGCTCGTGAATGCGCATCGGGCCGGCTGGACGCCTTCCTCGACGTCACCGATCCCGAACCACTGCCTCCGGGGCATCCATTGCGGTCTCTGCGCAATGTTCTGGTCACCCCGCATATCGCGGGCGCCCAGGGCAGCGAGGCCCGGCGACTGGGTGCGTACGCGGTGGAGGAAATCCGCCGACTGGTGCGCGGGGAACCGCTGTTGGGGGTGGTCAGGCGGGAGGAATGGGGGCGTCTGGCATAAACAAAAAAGCCGTGGGCTTGAGTTGGATCACTCCAACTCAAGCCCACGGCTATAAAATTTGTTCGGCGGCGTCCTACTCTCCCACACGGTCCCCCATGCAGTACCGGGCCGTGGGGCGCCGGTGCAGTACGGGCTCGGCGACCATCCTCGGCGACATCGCCCAGGGCACGACGCCCTGGGCCACGCCGGACTGGCGGGAGGCGCTCCTCCACCGTCGCCTCCGGCTTGCCGAGGTGGAGGAGCGC